>CAYLQM010000039.1:0-2844 GCA_964386095.1 uncultured Methanosarcinales archaeon | reverse complement strand
AAAAGTCGTTTGAATTAATCCTATTGTTTGAAGATACTTTTAATGAATGTTCTGGATTTGTATTAACGAATGAAAAGAATGGAAAAAACCTTGGAGATTTTGTTATTGCACGTTAATATTGATAGAACTAAATAATAATAAACTTTTTACTGATTTTCGTTTAATATATATCTTGAATATGCTTCATCTATGAATTGCTCGAATTCGTCTAAATCTTTTAGGACCAAATTCTTCTCTTTTTCGTAGGATTGCAAGTTTTTGAATTCGGAGAGAGTTTCAACATTCTTTCCAAATCCTTCGGCTACATGAATTGCATCTTTATTTTTTGCTTTACTCAGGAACTGCAAACTTCCGGATTCGATATCCGCTCCTGAAGTATGAATCGCCAAAAGATTGCCTGTTTCTTTACCTATTAAAATCAAGTCAGAACCGTCAGTGTAAGAATGAAATTCTTTTACTGGAGTCGTGCTGAATTCTCCGTCGTTATCATAATACAAATATGATGCTCCAATATAAGTGTTCTTATCCCAATCTAATTCTATTTCCCCCCAACTGTTTTTTGTTAGGGGTGTTATCATATACTCTTCGTAAATTAAATTAATTTTCTGTTTTATTTTTAAGTCGTCATATGACAGATAAGTCTCTTTATCTAATGATTCATTGACCTTTTTGAATAATTGATATGGTGTCGGCGTCTTGACGAGGATTAGGGGTTCTTTCCCTTCAATGCTTTCAAATTCAATCCCGGTCAACTTGAGAAATTGATCCAAAGGCAAATCGGTGTTATTTCTAACAACCTCGTAAAACCACGAATCGTTGTCTCGTGGACCGTGGGAACCTAAAATTAAAAGCGTGTGTCCTCTATCTGATGAAACGAGAATGTGTCCTCCCTGATAGCGGCTTTTTTCGGAGAAGCGTACTATATAACCTTTATTCTTGCCATCAAATTCGTTTGAAATGGCATACGACCAATTCCAGAGTAAATAAGCGTTACAATCCCCTCCCTTAAACGATGCTTTATGCTCTTCAATGAATTCTTCTTTGGAATGAAAAAACTTGTTGAGTAGAGATTCGAACTTGCTAACTGTTTCAGGACTTTTTCTTGCAAATATTGGTGTCGGATTTGTAAGGTCTGTGGCATAAACTGTTGCGTTTTCAAATTCAGGGTTGTCCGCAACTTTAATCTCAACATGATATGGATAAATGTTAGAGTCTAAAATCGTTGTATCAAGAAGCTCACTAAGTACCATTCTAACACCGCCATCGGCTTTGATTCCTCCATTTATTTTGTCCCAATCCTCAATTGCATTGATGCTTTCTTTTTTAACTGATTCTCCGTTTGCAACAATGTCCAAATAAACTTCGTTCCCTTGAAAAGTTTCTACTAAAAATGTAAGTCTTTGATCTCCAATTGGATCATTTTCTTTTTGCTTGGAAACAACGTTAGAAATAATAGGGACTTTATAGTCCATTTTTGTATCGGAAGCAAAACCTGTACCAAAACTTAAACCAACTAAAGCTGTGCCAATCAAGGTGTATTTGAATAATCCTTTTACGTTCGGTTTATAAAACAAATCAACCTTTTTGTCCAAATTCATGGTATCACCATTTGGTAGGTACTATCTTCCTTTTTTATATTTTTCGATTAACAGAACTTGATAACCGTTTTAGAAAACATTCCAGGATATCTCTGAAAGGAAAAATCTTATATATTACACTGCGAATTTTAAAGTGAACTTGCGTATTTCCTTTTTGCTTTTTAACATGAGTCTTTAGGTGACAAAAATGAGGAAAGGTGTGGCTATGGGAACACTTGTGGGTTTTATTTTAATGATTGTAGTAATTATCGTTGTTGCAATGATTTTTTACAGGACAGCTCACAACGCTTCAGAAACTGAGGTTAATAAATGCGATAAATGCGTTGAGTCTGAGACTGATTGCAATTTGGATGAGGTGCCTATGCAGGGATTTGGCTGCCCGCAGGGAAAGTATTGCTGCATTAAACAGAACATTTAACAAAATGAGATTGCTTGAAAAGAAAGGACAGAGCGGAATGATTATGATGGTTTTGCTTGAACTTGTTATGTTGCTCTTATTGGGTACTACTCTTATAGGTTTTATTTCCAACGTGACAAAATTTGAGGATTTCAAGTTAAAATCTGTGGCAAGAGATGTCGCTTTAATATTCTCAGCAATGTATTCTTTAAATGATGATGTCGCTGTTACATACATCACACCCTATGAGAACAAGGATTATTTTATTAGAGGAGATTCTGTATCAATCCAAGTTTATAAAAAGAGCAATGAGGATTCCAAAATGATTTTTCCGTATGTGCATAATAGAAGTTCCAGCACCAGTTTTGAAGAACAGCGATTGATACTGTTGAAGTTTTTAAAGGAAGATGTTGATTTTTATGCCGTTGGTGATGGCGATGAAGAAGAAAGCAGCAATAAGTGAAAATAATGTCAAGTTGATATTTCATATCATCTTTGCGATATGCGTAATTGTTGCGGTTACAGGAGTGGCAATGCATTACTTCAAGGGGAAAGTTAGTTCTGAAGAGTTAGAGACAGAAATATATTCAAACATCGTTGAAAAATGCTTGAGCAAGGAGATTAACGGCAGAGTTTATCCTGGCATTATTGAAGAAGGAAAACAGAAAAATTTTGAGGATTGTTTTTATGTAAGCGATGTTGACATTTACAAGAACATTGTTGCAATAAAGGCGACCCTTTTTGTTGACGGCTCCTCAAAATGGAGCGTTTATTTTAATGGAGAGAAATATATTGTTTGGGCGAACTCAATGACCGAAGCTAGTAGTTTTTCCCGTTATTCGGTGGAAA
>CAYLQM010000038.1:0-3330 GCA_964386095.1 uncultured Methanosarcinales archaeon | reverse complement strand
TCAAGCGCAAAAAAGCCAGTAAGGAAGCAAGTTAAGAAGACTGCGAAGAAATCAAGCGCAAAAAAGCCAGTAAGGAAGCAAGTTAAGAAAACTGCGAAGAAATCAACAGCAAAGAAAACCACAAAGAAATCAAGCGCAAAAAAGCCGGTAAGGAAGCAAGTTAAGAAAACTGTGAAGAAATCAACAGCAAAGAAAACCACTAAAAAGACAACAAAAAAGAAACCGACAACAAAAAAATCAACAAAAAGAACTGGCACAAAAAAGAAGAAATAATTTTCGTGACAAAACTTAAATCTTGTTATTATTTCTTTTTTATATTTTTTAATTCTCCAAAATGCGTTTTCTTTTATAATTCTCAGTTTAGGCAATTGAATGATTAATTTAAGATAATTAATGGACTGGCCGGGATTTGAACCCGGAGCCTCTCCCGAGCCAGGGGAGCACTCTACCAGATTGAGCTACCAGCCCTTTAACTTTACTTTAATTTTTTGGAATTAACGATTTCATATAAAAATATTGTGTTATTTGATTTTGTTAACTGTTTAACCATTATTTGAAGTGCAAACAAAGTTTGAGAAGTCAAAACAGGGCATAGTATTCATGCTTCGAAATTATTATTCGCCATTGCATCACTTCCAAAGTTGTCTATCTTTTTACTTGTTCCTAGAATAAATTGTGAAATGCTGTTCGGGTAAAAAATCAAACGTTCTTCTTAGTTTAAATCCTGCTTCTTCCATTTCTTGAATAAGAATTCTTTTGGAAACGTGGTGTCCAAACAACCCGCGAAATGTGAAAAACTTACCTTTTCTATACTCAATGATAATAACTTTGCCACTTGGTTTTAAAAACCGTTTTAAACCCTTAAAATATTCTACGCGGTTTGATATGTGATGGGTTATGTTACGCATGAATATGAAATCCAGTTTTTCTTCAGGCAAATTTAATTTTTTGTTGGCTAAGATTGTAATTATATTGTTCAGCTTTTTTTCATTGGCAATATTTTTAATGAATTGTAGGAATTTTGGATTTGTATCAACGGCGTAAACTTTACCTTCATTTCCCACTATCTTAGCAAACCTTAATGAGAAATAACCTCCACCCGCTCCAATATCAGCGATGTTTTGACCGCGTTTTAACTCAATGGCCTTAATAATCTTATACGGTTTGTTTTTAGGATTAGAAGCTTTTTTGTTGAACATTTTTGCTTGAAAATTATACATTTTATTAACCTCTTTTTACAAATTAATTACATTTCATAAATTATTGTTTCTTTTATATGCTTTTGTTTTTTTAATTCATCAAAAAAATACATCAATGAAATAATGAATGAAGATTATTCTTCTAACCTGAGAAGATGCTCAGCCAAAGATTTAAATATTTTAATACGGACCTACTAATAAATGGCAAAATTTTTTGAATTGATTAAAAAAGAATGGATGAAACACTTTTCAATCCTTTTTAGCATAATTTTCACAGTTGCAGGATTCTGTATTTTATGGAGTTATGTCTCAGATATCATCGAAAGGAATAAAATTAGGCAATACGACAAAAGAAAACCTAAGATCTATGCACAGAAAGTTCCGTTTTTTGCGCATTTGCATCCATTTCCCGATGGAAATATAAATATTGATGAATTGTTCGCTCAAATTTTCGCGGAAGATTATCCAAATGATGATGTTGTTGGTCCAATCGTTGCCTTATCAGACCATGACAATGTTGTTTTTGACGACCTTGTTTTTGAAGAATACGACAAAATTTCCACATTCGTTGATGTTGAAAAGATAAATGATTATACTGTAAGAGTTTGTGATAAAGGAGATTTGGATAATGACGGCAATTGCGATGAATTTTTTTATTTGCTTAAATCTGCAGAGATAAGTGCAAAACTGCCTGATGGACGGCAAGCTCACGTTGTAGGAATTGGTATTACAGAATTGCCTAAGAAATATTCTGACATTCGAGATGTCGTCATGCAATTAAAAGATCAAGGGGCAATCGTTATAGTGCCACATCCTGCCTGCCACGCAATTAAAGGAATGGGAAAGAAAACTTTAACAGAACTTGTTGAAGAAGGCTATGTAGATTTTTGCGAGGTTAATGGTTCTTTCCCCAAAACTCCATTGAATTTATTAGGATTTGATTACAATAAAAAAGCAAGACAATGGGCTGAGGAATTAAAAGTGCCCGTGGTTGCAAATTCTGATGCGCACGTGTGGTATACTATTAAAATCAATGGTAAAAAGGAAAGACGATATGGATGCATCGACACCTATGTCAATCTGCTTGACAAATCAGGCTTTAAAGTGGATGATTTGCGAAGCTACATTAGGGATACAATAAATGCTGGCCGATACGAAACTATTGAGTATACTCCTCATTCGATTGAATTGATCAAGTGGCTTTTCCCATTATTTGTAGCAATTCTTCGAGGAAATAGTGCAAGTTTAGGAGATAAATACCCGCCTCCGAATCTAAGACAAATGTATGAGGAAATGTACAAATAATTATTCCTTTTTTAAAAAAGAATCAGAGTAATCAGAAAAGTTCCTTATCATACTTAGTGATAGATTTATAAAAGTTGAGCGCTGCTTGATGATTTTTATCAATAGGTCCTTCAATTTCGCTGGATTCTTCCTCCAAAGAATGAATATAATCAACAAACAACTCAACATAAGGCAAATACAATCTGTCATTATTAGCCATTGTAGTAATCATTTCCAGCGCCTTCTTCATTCTTGTTTCTCCGTTTTTAATATTGTCGTGAGGTCTTGGATACGGCCTCTTTCCCAGTAATGCTTCAAACACATCAACAATAGCAACAATGCGCGCCCCTCTTGGAATTGTGTTGTGAATCAATCCTATTGGATATCCTCCTCCATTTTTCCTCTCGTGATGATACAGAACTACGTTCAGCGAATCTGATGGTATTAATGAATCTTTTAACATTTCGTATCCAAATATTGGATGTTTCTTGATTATGTTAAATTCTTCTTCACTTAATTTGTCTGGTTTTGTTAATATTTCAAGAGGAATTTGTGTTTTGCCAGCATCATGAATTAAAGCTCCATATCGTATTGAGAAATATTCTAATGCAGAGAACTTTTCCTGCGTATGAGACACAAGATATCGCATGAAGTCAGAAACTAGGGTATATACATTATGAGAATGCACCAAAGTGTTTGCAGGTTTTTCTTTTTTTGCGAGTTCTTTTTCAAGATTGATTATTGAATTTGAGACTATTTTTAACTGCCTATTTAAACCAGAAGTGGGATTAAACAGACTATCGTCCCAGAATCTTGTGAAAGCCCTGAGAAAATTTTCTAATTCTTT
>CAYLQM010000037.1:0-3542 GCA_964386095.1 uncultured Methanosarcinales archaeon | reverse complement strand
CGTGCTCTTTTGTTTGAGCGTTTACGCCGTCATCAGCTGCAACAACTAAAACGGCTGCATCTGCTTGTGCTGCACCAGTAATCATGTTCTTGACAAAGTCTCTGTGACCAGGTGCATCGATGATTGTGAAATAATACTTGTCAGTTTCGAACTTCTTGTGAGCTAGGTCAATTGTGATGCCTCTTTCTCTCTCTTCTTTGAGACCATCCATGACGAACGCGAATTCGAAACCTACTTTGCCAAGCCTTTCAGCTTCTTCTCTCAATTTTTTCAATTTCTGCTCATCGATAGACCCTGAATCAAATAACAATCTTCCAACAGTTGTAGATTTTCCGTGGTCGATATGACCTATAAATACGAGATTCAAGTGCTCTTTTTTGTCTGCCATTTTTAATACCTCCTTAAACAACTTTTTGGATTTTAATGTCCTTTAAAAAATTTTCTATTAAATGCATTCTAGTTTTCATACATTTTAATTCAATGTTCAATTTTGATGAAAGAACTTTTTAATTTTTAATTGAGCCAGCCTGCGTGCAATTTGAGCAAAAAATTTAAATAATGTCTTATAGATTTTATAATCGATAACAAATGAAAAGAATACTTAAAGGTATGTATTTAGTATCTATTATTATAATGTTTTTTGCGCTTTCATCGTGTAATTACACTTCATCAAATTCAGGCACTTCTTCTTCTTTAAGCGGTTTTAATGGTTTGTCTATGGAGCTTAGAGTTCCGAGAAATGAGCTTTTGGTTTCATCTTCATCAACTTCGCCAGCAGAATTCGAAATTCCGTATAGTCTGTTAATAAAAAATATGGGAGCCTACACAGTTCCGAAAGAAAATGCAGTTCTGCAAATATCAGGATATGACCCTTCTTTGTTAAATGTTGAACCGTCAGCGTTCCTTTTTGGTGAATTAGAAGGCAGATCGACTACCCGACCTGTTGGAGATACAATTGTTTTTTCTAATTCGGATTCCGGTTTGACTTTGGATGATGTAAATTCTATTAAGAACACTTATGAATTTGACCTATTTTATAATTTATGTTATAAATATGTTACTTCTTTGTCCTCATCAGTAAAACTTGTTCCTTTAAATACATTAAATCTTGCTAACGAGATTCCCAGTCAAAATTCAGTATCTTTTTCCCAGGGTCAAGGCGCGCCTTTGGCTGTAACAAGAATTAATGTTTTCTTAACAAATAATAAGGTTTTGCTTACAATTTATGTAGAGAAAAAGTCGGGCAAACTGATTTATTATACAGATAATTTTCCACCAGACAGTTGTGGCACTATTGACTTCTCTTCTCGAAACAAGTTCAAAGTGAACGAAGCTTCCTTGAGTGATAATACCGCAAAGGACTGTTCAGGTAAAGAATTTTATCTTGATGAAAATGGTAGAGGTCAAGTGACCTGTACTTTTAATTTAGGGGATCCGATTACCTCTCCAATAACTTCGATCCTGAACATGGATTTGGAGTATTATGTTTTTGATTCAGTTTCGCAGAGGTTTTCGATTAAAAGAATTTGAGTCTGAAGTTTAGTCTATCAATTGCAAACGGGCAAATAAAATAATAATGACATTAATAAATAAAAAACTTTTTAAATTTCTTGTTTTCCCATAAAGTTATATTATTGCTGTTTTAAAGAGGTTGATTTTATGGCAGGTACTAAACCGGTTTCAATTGGAAGCTTAAAAGTAGGAAGTTTTGTGGTTATTGACGGCGAAGCTTGCAAAGTTGCGGATATTCAAGTTTCCAGACCTGGAAAACATGGTCATGCAAAAGTCAGATTAACTGGAGTAGGTCTTCTTGACGGCAAGAAACGCGTCATCGTGGCTCCGGGTCATGATAATGTGGATGTCCCGATTATTGATAAGAAAAATGCTCAAGTTTTATCCATCTCAGATAATGTTGCTACTGTAATGGACATGGAATCTTACGAAACTTTTGAATTGGAGATTCCCGAGGAATTGAAAAGTTCCTGCGTGGAAGGAAGTGTTGTTCTTTATTGGGATGTTCTTGGTGAAAGAGTTATGAAGCAAATCAAATCAGGTGAATAATTATGGCAAAAATTCCGGAAGCAGACGCGAGATTGTATAAGAATGTTTTCGTATGCAAGAGATGTAAACGAAAGATTAGGGCTCAACCATTGAAAGTTTTTGCTGGCAAAGTTAAATGCAGGCATTGCGGCAGTTCTGCGTTAAGACCCGTAAGGAAAAAATAAAAATGAATGATGTTTTTTTTCAGGTTTTGCTTTTTTCAGTTTTTATTGCTTTTTTGAGTTGGGTTCTTTATAAAAAAAGAAAGAACATTGTTTTCGAATGGCTGTTAAAACCAGCAGTTTACATTGCTCTTCTGAGAACAAAGTTTGGATTAAAGTTTATGGATTATTTTGCTAAGAAGCATAACAAGTTTGTTAAAAGGACAGCTTTTGTTTTCATGATCTTAGGTTATATTGGCATTTTTGTTATGGGCGGTCTTTTAATATATCAATTCTATGTTCAATTGATTAATCCATTGGCGCCTTCTGGCGCAGCTTTGGTGTTGCCCATACCTATAAAGGGCGTAGTCTATGTTCCTTTCATCTATTGGATTCTTTCTATATTTGTTTTGGCTTTGTTTCACGAGTTTGCTCACGGTGTTGTTGCCAGGGCTTATAAGATTAAAGTCAAGTCGAGCGGCATAGCATTTTTGGGAATAGGCTTGCCGATTGTGCCAGCGGCTTTTGTTGAACCCGATGAAAAGAAGGTTAAGAAAGCCAAGCTTAAAGCCAAGTTATCTATTTTTGCAGCCGGACCTATGATAAACATAGTGTTGGGAATCATATTCCTGCTTCTTTTGAGTCCTTTGGTTGCACCACTTCATAGCAGAGATTTGATTTTTGTTTCCTCTTTGAGCGGTTCAGCTATTGTCAAGCTTACTCCTGTTAAGGTTATTAATTATACAGAGTATCCTGATTCTGATTTTGTATCTCCAGCCAAACTTGTTGGCTTGCCGATAAATTCCACAATTGAAGAGATTAATGGCGTTAAGATTAACAATTTCTACGACCTTAAAAATTTTTTAGAGAACTTAACTCCCAATACTTTGGTTCATGTCAAAACTGATGATTTAAATTACACTTTTCCATTGGCGGAAGACCCTGTTACAAATCGGGCAGTGATGGGAGTTCAATTGTCTTATTATGAAAAAGTTAATGGTTTGGGATTTATGTTTTATAATTTCTTGCTAACTTTGGTTTGGTGGTTGGCAATCTTGAATTTAGGCGTAGGGATGTTTAATTTGTTGCCTTTAGGTATCCTTGATGGAGGTCAGATGCTGTTAGCATCTCTGGAAAAATTTCTTGGAGAAAAGAAAGCGCAGAAGACATTTAAGGTTGTTTCTATTGCTTTTTTGATAATTCTTTTAATTATGATTTTTAATTCTTTTATTTAATTATATTTTGATTACCAAATTGGAACCTGAAAACACTATTTGAGCCGTTGAGGCATCATCTGAAAAATCAATCTTTGTATCTCCGGAGTTGTCTTTTATTAAACCG
>CAYLQM010000036.1:0-3989 GCA_964386095.1 uncultured Methanosarcinales archaeon | reverse complement strand
AAAAATAAGAAAATAAGAGTACAATATATGCAATATGAGTGCATAAAAATGTTTGTAAAAATGTTTGAAACAAAATTTTTTTAAAGGCAAGCAGTTTCCTG
Organism: uncultured Methanosarcinales archaeon; assembly: GCA_964386095.1. Classification (GTDB taxonomy): domain Archaea; phylum Nanobdellota; class Nanobdellia; order Woesearchaeales; family JASKKU01; genus JASKKU01. The sequence continues at coordinate 3,888 of CAYLQM010000036.1, read as the reverse complement.
TGTTTTGTGGTAATCATGGTCAAAGTTGAAAGATCAAACTCAAGGAGAAAGATTTTCGTCAAGGTTCCAGGTAATAATGTAAAAATGCACTATGCTGCAAGAAGACCTAAAGTTCATAAATGCAGCGTATGTGGAAAACCTTTGAAAGGCACTCCAAACTATGTTCCTTCAAAATTGAAGAAACTTTCAAAAACTCAAAAAAGGCCTTCAAGAAAGTTTGGTGGTCAAATTTGTCATAATTGCTTAAGGAAGATGCTTATTAAGGAAGCGTTGTCTTTAGATAATTAAATTTAAAAAGTAAATGATTGATTTAGATTGAAAAAGTAAATAAAAGTAAATTTAAAATTAAAAGGTGGGAAGATGTTTGAAGTTGGAAGGATCGTAATGAAAATTGCTGGTAGGGATGCTGGAAAAATTGGCGTTGTCATAAAAGTGTTAGACGATAAATTCGTTATGATAGATGGTTTTACAAGGAGAAAGAAAGTAAACATCAAACATTTGGTTCCTCTAAAAAAAACAATAAACATCAAAGAAGAAGCCAAAAAAGAAGAAATCCTATCTTTGTTAAAACCATTAATTAAAAAGTAAAAGTTAGTTACCCTTTGTTAGCTTCTTTAAAGTGTTGTTATTTCTTCCTCGTTGTTGCTGATAAAGTTTTTCTATGTAATTTATTGATGAAATTTCGTTAACATCTTTGTCATAACGAACTCTCACCAATCTCGGAAATCTCAGCGCGTATCCTGAAGAGTAAGTTGGGCTTTTTTGAATTTCCTCATAAGCTACCTCGATAACAATTTCTGGTTTTACTTTAACCTGCAAACCTGATTCTGAAATAATTAACTCTTTTAATTTTTTTGTCATTTCTTCATAGGTCTCTTTATTTTCGGTTTCAAGTTCCACAAATCCTGAGCTAACCTTACCAATTTCCAGCAAATTCCTAAGTTCATCGCGACAGGCAAGTACGAAAGAAGTAAGCAAACCAGCACGTTTGCCTTCGCCATACTCTGCTCCTACGATAACCAAATCCAAAGTTTCCATAATCGGCTTAACTTTTAAACCATAACCTACACGTTTTCCGGGTTTGTAAATAGCATCAAGGGCTTTTACCATAACACCTTCATTTCCTTTTCTAAGAGATTCCATATAAAAAGCTTCAGCCTCCTCAAAATTGGCAACAATTTTCTGTTTAGCAGGAACCAAAACCTTGTCTTTGCCCTTTATAATTTCAACGAGCTTTTCTCGTCTAAACGAAAATTTCTCTTTAAGCAGAGTTCTCCCATTCAGATAGAGAATGTCAAAAGCGTTAACTTCAACAGGAAATTTCCTGCTCACATCATTGATGTCATACTTTCGCTTAATCCTCTGAGAGATTCTTTGGAAAGGCAGATAATTTTTGGTTTCCGGATCGTAACCCACCACCTCGCAATCGATGATATATGATTTGGCATTTATCAATTGTTTTGCTGCCTTCACAACATCGGGAAACTGTTTGGTAACATCTTCAAATCTTCTCGTAAAAAGTTTGATTGTATCTTTATCCTTATGAATATGTACTCTGAAACCATCGTATTTGTATTCAAGTGCCACAGGCGGCTTCAAAGTGTTTAATGCATCTTTTAGGTCTTCTGCTTTTAAATACAACATAACTTTCGCAGGCCTTAGCGGTTTTAATTCAACAGTGTAAAGTTCTCTCAGAGAAAAGTTTTTTGCCAAAACAGAGAGTTCACTAAAATCATTCAAAACATTCAGAGCATCCTCCAAAATGTTTTTTATCTCTAAAGAAATTTCCTTTGTTTTTTCAGTTTTTATAAAAACATTATTTTTCAATTCTGACAATTTTGAGTAAAATTCATCTAAATCTTTTAGTTCTACGATTTGTTTATTGGTAAGAGACGGCATCTGTTTCACATTATTTAAAGAAAAGTTGCATTTTGGACAATTAGAATTCGAAACCGGAATAATTTCTTCACAAGAAGGACATTTTATAAAAGAACCAGTATCATTTAAGGAATTTGCAATCACTTTTGGCAGAAACGCTAAATTTATTGCATCTAAAAGGATTCCTTCACCAATTCCCACTCTCAAATCACCAATCACAGTTCTAACAAGATACTTTGCTTCCAACGGAGAGCAATTTAATATAAGTTTTAGAAGGTGGTTTAATTTTAAATCGGTAGAATTGGTTCCTGTTATTGAAGGCATTTTTTTTAAGATATCAAATACTTCTGAAACTTGAAGATTCTTAGAAAATAGAGTAACTTGCTGTTTTTTCACAACAATTTTTTCCGCGACAAGTCCTAAATCTCCTAACTGCGACCAACTTTTTTCAATATCTTTCTCGTTCAAGTTTGAAACTTTAGATAACAATTTAACAATTAGATTCGAAGAGATGCCCATCTCCTGAGAGTTCCATCTTGGAAAAATTCTGCCCTGTACAAACAAGACAACCTTTTTTAAATCACCAATGTTTAGTTTTTTTAAAAAATCAGCCAACCAAAAAGTCTTTTCAAGCCTCTTTGAAGTTTCGGAAAGTTTTTCATACAGATTAGCAAGTTCTTTAAAAAAAACCATATCTTTAGAGATTTGCAACAATCATTTATTAAACTTTGTGATATGCCGTTATACACATAAAAATTAAGATTTAAACTCCTCAAAAGAATAAAAATGTTTCAAATTATGATTAACATAATCCTCAAGTTTGCGTTTTGTTCTAAGAAAAAGTATTGGTTCAATTCCTTCTTTTTGTAGTGCCAAGGCCAATTCTAAATCTTTTTTAGAATCGCCTAAAACTAACGCGGAACGGTAATTTTTAAGCATAATCTTTTCAGTCACTTCTCTTTTATCTAAAAGATCCGCATATATTTCATCTAATTGAAAATCATCTTTGAAAAGATAAGCAAGCTCTTTAAAATCACAAGTGACTAAGATTTTTTTGGCATTTGTAAAATTATTAAGAAATTCTTGGGCATCTTTTAGAATAATTTTATCTTTGTTATTTTTTACAAAATCGAGTATTTCATACAAAGAGGAATAATGTTCAACATAGGTCTTAAAGAGATTAACCTTAAAGTCTATGAAAGTACAACTCTGCTCGTATGAAAATCTTAACAATTGATAAAAAGCAGTAGTTAAAAATGTTAGGTTCTTGAATGGGTGTTTAAAAAATCCTTTCTTAAAATAAAAAAGAGGGATATTCTTAACTAAGGTACCGTCCAAATCCGATACAATTAAATCAATACTTTGCTCCTTAAGTTGAGTTATTTCTTCATAAAACATTTTTAATTTTGTTTATTCTCAAATACATTTCATAGTTGTTCCATCGCAAGTATATCCAGCAGCACAATTAGCTTGAGCGCCATCATAAGCTGCAACTCCTGACAAGTAGATGTTTGAGTTACTATTAAAGTTTGCGACTGGAGTGCCACTGGCTTTAACCACCAAGTCATTACCATCTTCAGAAGGAACAGTTGTCTCATCAATAATACTGCCTTTTATATAACAATTATTTGTGTTTAATGCATAGTATAATGTTCCAGACACCTGGATAAGTAAAGAATTTGTCAAACCTCCAGGAGGAGATGTTGATTGGTACATATTATCACAGAAGAATACTGCATCGCCATCATCGTCTATTGAAAGTATCTTTGTACCAGTTTGAGTAGTCACATTCCACACATTTCCGTCAATCGAAACTCCGCAGTAACCTCCTACAAGTCTCCAATAACCGTTATCACATTGATAAGAACCTCTTGTCGCACCATTGTTATAACAAGCATTATTGTAAACGCAATCAGCAACAGCATTGCAACAAGCTTTGTTATCTGAAGCTCCTGAGCACGCTCCAGCATCACCAATACAAACTAAATCATATTCGCCTGAATCATCACC
>CAYLQM010000035.1:0-4128 GCA_964386095.1 uncultured Methanosarcinales archaeon | reverse complement strand
TCCGCGATATGAACTTCATATTTGTTGAAAATTTTGTGAACTTGACTTCACATTTTTATGCCGAAGACGCTGAAGTTTATTTGACAAAAAAGCTTGGACGAGGGAAAAATCGATTGTGAACTTGTCAAGGGAAGAAGGCGCAGGGAATTTGACATATTCTGATTAAAAGAAAACCTTATAAATGAAACCTTTTACTTGAAGAATAAAGCCAGGGTCGCATAGCCTGGTAGTGCGCAGGCCTTGAGAGCCTGTCCCTTTCGGGAGCCTGGGTTCAAATCCCAGCCCTGGCGTTTTTCAAAACAAAAATTTATAAATTAGCGTTCTAAATTTTAGGTTATGAAAAGCAAGAAAGCGACGTTGTCTTGGGTGGACATCCTCTTAATGTCAATTGTTTTCATAGTAGCTTTGATTATTACTCATCGTATCATAACCTTGTTCCTGTCAAAATGAAAACCACTCTGAGAAATTTGATTTTAGGTTTGATCGTATTTGTTATACTTCTTATTTTGGTTGGCACCAATATGCTGCGAGCCATTCGCGAAGCTGACAGTTCTTGCCAGGCGCTCATAGCACGTGTAAGCAGGACTCCCAATAAAATCTCAAAGGAGTTGCTTATGGGAAAATGTGATCCGGATTTCGTTCAGATTGCGCCTGATCATATCTCTGTTAATGGAATTCTGGAAAGGGTTCCTGTTGATAATAAAATGAAAATTAATTTTGACTCGAACGATGAGAGTCAGCTCAGCAATGCGATTTATTATGCTTTCGCCACTCAACTCGCGAAATGCTGGCAATTGTCTCTCGAAGGAAAGGCAAGGATAGGCACAGGGGAGGAGACCGTTGGATTAATTTGTTCAAAAATATCTTTTACAAACCCTTTAAGGAACAAAAATTTGATTTTTTCTGATTTGTTAGATTACTTGAGCAATACTAATCTGCCTGATAAAGAGATTACCTATAAATATTACTTCCTTGAGGAAGAGTACAATCTTGAAAAATTTACTTTTCCGGGAGATATAACATTGAACATTGAAGCACAAAACCTGCCTGTTTTTACAAAAAGCAATGATGAATACATTGCTTTAAATCAAGCAGATTTTAAGATAAACACAAGCAAACATTACTATGTCTTGTTTTTTTCAAAGTATGAAGGTGATAAGCCGCCATATTCGTTCGTTTTTATTGTGGACAACGAAGAATTGGATTCATTGTTAGACAAAAAGTCATTTGAGATAATTAACTGAAATTAATAACATGAAACTCAAAAATAAAAAAGGGCTTGAGTCAAGAGTTGTTACGGAATTAATTCTGGGATTGATTTTTGTAACGATAGTGATTGCGTTGATTTACTTCTCTTTTAGGAATAACGATTTTTCTCAAAACGCTTGTTTGGAGAGTCTTGTTCTATTTGCGAAACTAAAAGATCCTTCGGTAATCAAATGCCCTTATCATTTTGTCAACATTTCATCAAACGATGTCGTTGATTTGTTGCTCGCCAAGGAAGTTGCTTCCTGCTGGTTCAAGTTTGGCAGAGGTGATCTGATTTTAACATCGGATGTTAAGCATGATAAAGTTGTTTTCTGTTACACCTGTTCAATCATTAGGAATTCATACTCGGATAAACTTGAATTTTCATATAATGATGTGTATGATAACCTGTTAAAATTAAAGCTTGCTGACGCGGCAAATTTTGACGAAAATAATTTAAAGATTGATAACTCAGGATTGGATGCGGGCAATCTGCTTTATGTTTATTTTGTGATAACTAAAATTAACGATGGTGAATATCTTCCTCACATAGAAGTTTCACATCAAAAAAAAGAGTTTTGTGATTTTGAAACAGAATCACTCAGGTGATAAAATGACTAAAAAAGGTCTGGCTTTGAGCGAGCTTGGGAAATGGTTGCTTTTTATTGTGTTTTTGCTTGTGCTTATAGTGTTGATGTACAGTTTTGGTCATAAAGGCAGTGGGCTTTTAGATAAAATAGTCAATGTTTTCAGGTTTGGTGGTTAAAATATGTCTCTTGCAAGTTCGAGTTTGGGCAAAGCGATTTTGGTGTTGATTGTTATTGTAGTTAGTATCTTGATTTTCAGTTCAAAGGTTAAGGATGCATCCCTGCCTTTCCTAAACTGGGGCGAAGAAGAATCAAGTTCAGGAAGCTCTTATGTAGTTTCTTCTATTCAGTTAGCTGTTAAAAATCTGAACACATTTCATAACTTTGTGTTTAGTGATTCACCAGATTCACTCTCATTTAATTTAGGTGAAGATAATTTTTATGTTTATTATGGCATATATAAGGGTGAAAACTATTATCTAATGTTTAAGGATGAGGACCCTGGGCTAAAACTAGGTTCAAGTTATGAGTTAAAACTTAAAGGCAAAGATCTTAATACTGAAGTTGAGAAATGCAATTGGTGGACGCTTTGTATACTCAAAACCAATAAAGATTATGATGTGGCCTATTTTGATAAAATGGATTTTTTGATTTATGATGCGGAGCGTTATGGAACTCAGAAACCTGAATTGCTTTCATGTCCTGAGGGGAAATTTTGCGTCACTGCTAGATTAGTTAATAAGAAAAAGTATTACTTCTCGCATTACATCTATAATGCGAAATCTGATTGTGCAGATTACTATCCTGAAGTTGCTTTTGTCGCTTCTTCTAAAAAGAATAATCTTGGTGATTCATCCAAACTTTGCATTGATGAAACAAAGTACGCTTATTCGTTATTTGATGATTTGTTTAAGAGCATTTCTGAAAAAGAAACTTTTGACTTGTCAGCAATTAAGAACTTGTATGAGAAATTTTTAGTTATGATAGGAATATATAAGGATGACAAAGGAAGTTTTAAGAGTAAGATTGCATTATGTGACTTTAATGATACTCGTTTTAACTCTGCAGAAGAATATCTTACAATGGTGAGCGGTAATTGGCAAACCTACGCTGATTATGATAAAGCCGTTTTTGATGATGAGGAAGGATATTTAAGTTTTGATGAAGGGACTTTAAAATGCGAAGTGCTTCGTTCACAAGAATTTACTGGTTTTTTAAATGGTCCTTTACCTTTCAATTATAAAGAAGAAGGGTATACTGAAGAAAATTGGAATGACTATGTTAATAAATTAAAAAATTATCTAAACAGCGTTTCTCTCAACACTTTCATTCCAGTGTTTTACTTGTCTAAGAATTCTTTTGTTTTAGTTCAAGGGCCTTATACCGAGCCAACGTTTCATCTAAGTTCTGCTAATTATAATAATGAAATTGAAATTAGTTTGAAATGTAATGCTGATGAAAATTATTGTTATTTTGAACCATCACTTAATTAGATTGAAGATGAAACTCATTAAAACAAACAAAAAAGGGGAAGCGGCTGAGAAAAGCCAACGAGAATTGACCGGTTTAATCTTATCGCTGTTGATTGTGGTTGTAGTGGTAGCCATGATTTTCAAGTTAATAGCTCTGTTTTCTCCAAAAGAAGATGCTTTCGCGAAGGCATTGTTTCTTAGGATTGTAGATGATATAAAATATATTGAACCGAATTCGTCAATGATTGAGTTTTTAGACGGAAAAACTAAGAACACTTTTAAAGATGAGAAGGGTTCTTGGGGTATTGTAGTGTTTCCAAAGGACTATGTCTCTAATAAAGCGTTGAGTTGTAAGTCTAAGTCTTCGAGGCAAAATTTTGACGGCTTTGAATATAACACTCTCACTCGAAATGAGAATGTAGCCATTAATTGTGAAAAAGGAAAGGTTTGCACTTGCTTATTTTTTGCTACAAAAGAAGCTAAAGAAATTATCTTTGTTAAATGCAATAGCATCCCAAAAAAGCTCGACCTGGATAAAGAATCCTGCTTTCTATTAAAAGATCTTGAAAGTGACTCTTATGCAAGAATCTTTTATCTTAATTCCGACGAGGATACATTTAAGATTGATATGTTAAAAAGGGCAAAGATTCCTTCACGCTCTGAAAAAGACGCTCTTTCTATTTTTGAAGACATCGCAAATAGATTTGGAGAAGAGTTTAAGAAACTTGAATCTGAAGGAAAAACAAATGTTCTTGATAAGAAATTCTTTAACTTGTCTCAGTTAAAGGACTTAGGCGGTTACGGCATTGCAATTTACTCTG
>CAYLQM010000034.1:0-4498 GCA_964386095.1 uncultured Methanosarcinales archaeon | reverse complement strand
CTAATTTACCTTCAAGGTTTGGTCCTTATGGCAGGAAAAATGTTGCTATTTACAAAGCAAAAGATTTAAGCTGTTCTCCGTGCATCAATGTTCATAACGGCAAGTTTAAGAAATGCAAGTTAAACGGCAAATGCATGGATTTGATTACTGTAAAAGATGTTTATGATGCTGTTAGAGATATAACTTAAGGTATATTCCTTATGCAACTTTTCCGATTTTTTGCACGATTTTTGTGCAAGTTTTCAGCGTTTTTGATTTTATTGTTATTCTATCTTTACTGCGTTAAAATCCTGCTTTCAAAATCCCATGGGTCAAGATACATAATTTTTCTGCTGTTAATCTCTTTCGGAAATGTTTTTGAATCCGCCTTTTTTATGACTACAGGATTAAACTTCTTGTGCTTCTCTGTAAAGCTTATCAGCCCTCTCAAATCCTTTTTCAGTACTGCATTCCGGTATTTTACCTCAATAGCGCAGTTTTTGTATATAAAGTCAACTTCGTTTTTTGACTTGCTTCTCCAGAAGAACTTGATGTTGGGTAATGTAGCAATATAACTTTCCACCAACAAATCTTCGCCTGAGTTGGCGAAACTTGGCAAAGTGTAAAATTTCTTTAGTTTTTTCTCAGAGGTTATTCTGTTTGTTGAGAAGTTGTATATCTTTTTTATCAGGAAAGTCTTCTCCAAAGCGTTGACTATTAGAGATAATTTGTTACGGTTTATCCCGAATTCTTTGCTTAATTCATTGATCGATAGAAGTATTCCGGGTTTTTCCGTTATTACTTTAAATACAGATTCGATGATATTGCCTTCTTTAATATTAAATATTCTGGGAATGTCTTCATAAATGACTTTTTTATAGATGGATTCATAATAAGCTTCTGCATCTTCAATCTCCATAAAGAGCGTTTCCGGGAACTGCCTTTTCAGGTATCTGGAGAATTCATCTTTTGCTTCTGGAGAATTGGATAGATACTCTTTTCCTTTAAACCGCAGAAACTCCGTGAAAGTGAGAGGAGTAACAGCAAGCTCCTTTATCCTTCCTGCAAGCGAAATCATCTCTTTCTTAATGAGAGCGCTCTGTGATCCGCTAATGAAGATCCTAGGTTTGTATAGGTCATAAACTACTTTAAGCTGAGCCTTCCAATTCCTTGCATAATTTATCTCGTCAAATATTAGAACATTGTCCTGCGAGATTGGTTTACCAATAATGCTCTCGTATCTCTCGATTACATCCATTATTTCACTGGAATCATCGAAAGAGTAAAACAGAATATTCTTTCTTTCAACTCCGTTTTTTATAAGGCAATCAATCAACTGCTTCAAGCCAGTAGTTTTTCCAACTCGTCTTAATCCAAAGGTGCCAAGAATTAACCTGTTGTTTAAATCCTTTTTTAGCTGGTTTACAAAATCCCTTTCAACAGGAATATCATAGAAAAAGCCCTCCTGCCAATGCGGATTGAATCTTGCAAGACTTATCATGGTTGTATTTAGGCAATCTATACTTTTTAAATTTTATGCAACTTTTCCGATTTTTTGCACGATTTTTGTGCAAGTTTTCAGCGTTTTTGAGATATTAGCAAATTTACCGTTGTTAGAATCTGAAAGTTTTGGTATCAATTTAATAAAAAAGAACCATAATGCTTATTTAGCCACATCTTTGACAAAATATGTTTAGAATACACGATTAAACCATTTAACTTTACAAAAAGATAGATTTGGTTGCGATAGATGAGACAAGAAAGGAAAAGTATGCAATCTTCGCTAAAAGTTTCAAAACCAAAACCAATCAGGCTCTATGTATTGATCTAAAAAATTGGAAAAATATATAAATAATCAAGATTATCATAATTGTGATTATGTTTGTCGGAAGAAAATATGAATTAAAGGGGTTAGAAGACCTTTATAAGAAGAATGAAAATGGAATTATTATAATATATGGTAGGAGAAGAATCGGCAAAACAACATTAGTGCAAAAGTTTTTAGAGCAAAAACAAGGCATATATTTCTTAGCAAAAGAAAGCATGCTTAAAGAGAATATAAAAGCATTAGCTAACGAAATTGCTGAATTCTTAAAATCCGAGTGGTTTAAAAAAGTTGATTATGATACTTTTGAAGAATTGTTTGTGGACTTTTCTAATCAAATAAGCAATACAAGAAAAAAGATAATAATAGTCATAGACGAATTTCCGTATTTAATTAAATCAAAAAAAGAGATTGTTTCCGAATTTCAGGAGATATGGGACTTATATTTAAGTAAATTACCAGTCTTTCTAATCATTTTAGGGTCTTCAATTAGTGTGATGGAAACGAAGGTGTTGGATTATAAAAGCCCACTCTATGGAAGAAGAATTGGGCAGTTGAAATTAGAGCCATTAAAAGTTCCAGAGGTTTATGAATTTCTAAAGAAACCACTTGAAGAGGTTATAAAGGTTTATGGTGTTGCTGACGGTATACCTTTATATCTAAATTTTTTTAAAAAATTAGCATTTGAAGAGGCATTAAAAACTCATGTATTAAATAAAGGGGGTTTCCTGAATCAAGAAGCAATTTTCTTGCTGAGAACAGAATTAAGGGAGTTAGGTATTTATTATGACATCTTAAAAAGTATTGCCTTTGGAAAAAACAAATTTGGCGAAATATTGAACTTTACTCAATTAAAATCAACAAAAGTTACAGCATATTTGAAAAATTTAATTGAATTGCATATCATACAAAAAATGTACCCTGTTACTGAAAAAGAAACCAAAAATGCCAAATTTGAATTTGTTGATAATTATTTCAGATTTTGGTTTAGATTTATCTATCCAAACCTTCAAGCATTAGAATACAATAAGGTGGAAAATGTCTTAAAAGCTCTAAAATCAAAATTTAATCAATATTTAGGATCTATTTTTGAAAAATTTGTGAAAAATTATCTTTTTGAATTCTATGATTATACAAAAATCGGCAGGTGGTGGCATAAGGACAAGGAGATTGATATTGTGGCAGTTGATGAATTTAACAATGAGATTTTGTTTGGTGAATGCAAATGGAAAAGCAATGTTGATGCCAAAAAAGTGTTGAAAGAACTGAAAGAGAAAGCAAGATATGTGCAATGGAACAATGAGACAAGAAAGGAAAAGTATGCAATCTTCGCTAAATCGTTTAAGGCTAAGACAGATGATGCAATGTGCATTGATCTAAAAGATATGGAAAGACGATTAAAAATTTGAAAATTTAAAAGAAAATTATATAAATTAGTAGATAAATTATAATAATTATGCTACCAATAAAATTCATAGGAAGAAAAAAAGAATTAGATTTTTTAAATAAAATCTGGAAATCGAATAGGTTTGAATTATTGGTTATTTACGGAGTGAGGAGAGTTGGAAAAACTGAATTAATCAAGCGATTTATTGAGAGAAAACCATCAATATACTTTTTTTGTTCAGAGGATTCTTTTCAAGAGAATCTTAAAGAATTCAAAATCTTGTTAAGTAATTATCTAAAAAAAGAGTATGTTAAGGAGATAAATGCACAAAGTTTTTATCAACTTTTCTCATTAATAAAGGATGAATTAAAAGATAAAAAGTTTATTATTGTTTTGGATGAATTTCAGTATTTATTAAAAACAAAACAAGCCGTATTAAGTGACTTGCAAAAAGCGATTGATGAGATCTTGATTCATACTAATACAAAACTTATTCTTCTAGGTTCAAGTATGGGGATGATTGTTAATGATGTTTTAAATTATCGTAGTCCGCTTTATGGGCGGAATTTAAGAAAATGGAAGTTAAATCCTTTAAGTTTTTCAGAAATAGTTGATCTTTTTGATTCGTTTGAAAGTGCATTAAAATTTTACTTTGTATTTGGAGGCATACCTTATTATCTAGTGAACTATGATTTTAAAAAATCTTTATTAGATAATCTTGAGGAATTGGTGTTAAAGAAAGGTGCATTATTTTATGATGAGCCAGAAGTTTTATTAAAACAAGAGTTTAGAGAGGCCAGGGTTTATAAACTGATTTTAAAATATCTTGCATTAAGACCTCTTGAACTTGGAAAATTAGCGTCTTTTACAGGATTGGATAAATTTAATCTTTCAAAATACCTTATCTCTTTAGAAGAGCTTGACTTGATTCAACATATTTTGCCTTTTGGTTTTAAAAAAAGAGGGTATTACAGAATAAAGCATGATTTCATGAGATTCTGGTTTAGATTTGTTTATCCTTTTAAAAACGATTTAGAGTTGCATAATTATAAAAAAGTGATAGATCAAATAAAAAAACAATTGAATGATTCTTTTGGACAGCAATTTGAATTTTTGGTTATGGATTTTCTAAAACAGGAATATGATAATGTAAGTAAATGGTGGCATAAAGACAAGGAGATAGATTTGGTTGCGATAGATGAGACGAGAAAAGAGATTTTGTTTGCTGAATGCAAATGGAAAAGCAATGTTAATGCCAAAAAAGTGTTGAAAGAACTGAAAGAGAAAGCAAGATATGTGCAATGGAA
>CAYLQM010000033.1:0-4971 GCA_964386095.1 uncultured Methanosarcinales archaeon | reverse complement strand
ACAATTTCTGGTGTTCCAGGTTCAGGTAAAAGCTCTGTATCAAAACTTTTGGCTAAAAAATTGAAATACAATTACTTTAGCATAGGTACAATTATGCGAGAACTTGCTAAAAAAAAGGATTTAAGCATAGTTGAATTGTCCATCTTGGCTGAAAAAGATAAAAACATAGATTTAGAACTTGATGAAATCCAAAAAGGTTATTCTGAAATGGATGATTTTGTTATGGATTCGCGTTTGGGTTTTTATTTCATTTCTGATTCTTTCAAGGTTTTTTTGACATGCCCTTTGAAAATCGCTGCGGAGAGAATCTTTAAGGACCCAAGAGAAGACGAAAAGTATAATGATTTGAATGATGCAATTAACAAGATAAAACTTCGACGAAAATCAGAGAAAAAACGTTATCTTAAAGCTTATGGCATAGATTACACTGATCCGAAATACTATGATTTGTTAATAGACACTTCAGATAAGAGCGTGGAGGATGTGGCCAACATAATCCTTTCTTTTTTAAGGCAACATCTTAATTTAGATTAAAGAATGACTGACCTTGAAGACATTACTAAAAAGAAAAAATTTTATGGCTTGTATAAACGCTTAGAGAGAATACTCCAAAAAGCTAAACTTATTGAAAAAGAGAAATTCTGAGCAGATATTTCGTTATCACATATGAGTGGTAAAAACCGAAAAATATATATATGTAAATGTTTTTTAAACTTTTAAAATGGCAAAACCTCAACAATTCGGAAAAAACACAAATGATGGGGAGGAGTTAATGATATGGGCTTTGAAGGATGTTTTGGATAAATTGAAGGATGTTTTGGGTAAAAAAGTGAAAGAAAAATACGCCTCTCGGTTAATAGAATCGCTCGCAAGTTATAACATCGCTTCGTTTAAAATGCTATCTTCAAAAGAAGAACCGATTTTGGTTACAAATTCGGCATTGAAAACATTAATGAACGTAGGTTTAATCAATGAAAGCGCTATTTATGCAACAAAAGATAATTATCAGAATGAAGTTGATGGTGGGTATGTAGACTCTGCTCGGTATGTAGTAGACCCTATTGAACTCAGAAAGGAATATAACGCTAACGGTTTGGATGTTCTTTTAGTTTTAGATGGTATTGTTCCAATTGTTGGGTCAAAAGAAGAGATCAATGTTATTAAATGCAAACATCTGGACGATCCCTATCCAGTATTAGAAAAGATTGTAAGCGAGCTTTATCAATGAAGTATTTTTAAATAATTTTTTAAATTTTGTTTCTTTTCAATTTTTTAATGTTATACAAACAAAAAAAAGTTAGTTCCGGCATAAATTTTCTGGACCGGATTCTGAATGGCGGTTATGAAAATGATACACTTACTACAATTTATGGTCTGACAGGTTCAGGTAAAAGCTCTGTATCAAAACTTTTGGCTAAAAAATTGAAATTAATCCTTTCTTTTTTAAGGCAACATCTTAATTTAGATTAAAGAATGACTGAATATGTATCTGAAGACGGAACAAGAATTATTTTGAAGAGGAATTTTGAAGAGCATTTTAGAACAATCTTCAAGGAAAACTTTGATGTTTTTATGAGATATTCTGTAAGTTTTCTCAGACGTTCCATACGGGTGAACACCTTGAAAATAAGTGTGGGTGAACTTAAACGAAGATTAGAAAAGAAAAACTTTACGCTCGAACCAATTCCCTGGTGTGAGGAAGGGTTTTGGGTGAAACACGATGATGGAAGGAGAGATTTAGGCAATCTTCCAGAACATCAGTTAGGATATTTTTATGTGCAGGAAGCTGCAAGCATGATTCCTCCTATAGTTTTAAACCCTAAACCTGGAGAACTTGTTTTGGATTTAGCAGCATCCCCTGGTTCAAAGACAACGCAAATGGCCGCGATGATGAAAAATAAGGGTTTGATTATTGCAAACGATTGTAAAGCGCAAAGATTAGTGATGCTAGGATTAAATCTTCAGAGATGCGGAGTTACAAATACCCTTGTTACTTTAATGGATGGCCGGAACTTTAAAGATGTACTTTTTGACAAAATTCTTCTTGATGCACCATGCTCAGCAACAGGCGCTTTAAGGAAGAGCCTTAAAACATTTAAAACTTGGAATCCGAATTCGGTTATGAGTTTAGCAAGAATTCAAATAGGACTTATAGAAACTGCTTTTGATTTGTTAAAAGAGAACGGGATTTTAGTTTATTCCACTTGTTCAGTTGACCCTGAAGAAAACGAAGCCGTTGTTTCTCATTTCCTTGAAAAGCACAAAGACGCAGATTTGCTTGAAATTGAACTCAACATAAAAAGATCAGAACCTTTCAAGAAGTTTAAAGACAAAGTTTTTGACGAGCGAATTTCCAAGGTTTTACGGATTCATCCTCAAGACAATGATACTGAAGGTTTCTTTGTGGCAAAAATAATAAAGCGAAATAAACAATGAGTTTAGTTCTATTCGCAAAATTTGAAGCATTTTTATTCTCATTTTAGAGAAAATTTTAAAAACATCAATGAATGCACCTTAATTAGCGAGGTGGGGCAGTCAGGAGTGCCCGTCGGGCTCATAACCCGAAGATCAGAGGTTCAAATCCTCTCCTCGCTAGCAGTTTTTATCTTCAGCTCAGTTTTATGAAAATGTTTATAATGTTCTTAAGTTTTAATTCTTTTTAGAATTCTTTGTTTAATTGTCTAAAATTTGAAAAACGCCAGGGCTGGGATTTGAACCCAGGCTCCCAAAACGGGACCAGCTCTCCAGGCTGGCGCACTACCAGGCTATGCGACCCTGGCTTGGTTCTTGAAGTAAAAGATTTCATTTATAAGATTTTCCATGTTATTCGCCGTTAAAGAAGAAGATAAAAATTTTAATCAACAAATTCTATGCCAAGATCTTCTGTTAAATCATTCATCAATTTCTCATCGATTTCCCGTTGCGAGACTATTTGAGTTGACTTGACTCCCGTAATGATTACCATTACTCTAACAGTTTTGTCCAAGTCATCATAAATCTGTGCTCCCCAAATGAGTTTGGCGTCTTCATCTAATTTATCAGAAACAGCTTGGACAATTTCTTTTGCTTCTTCTAAGGTCAAGTCTTGTCCACCGCTGACATTCACTAATGCGCCCGAAGCGCCGTTTACATCTACATCAATTAAAGGATTGTTAAGAGCTTTTTCAACAGCTTCAAGCGCTCTATTCTCGCTGTCAGATTCACCTACACCAATGAGTGCGACACCGCCATCGTTCATTACAGCTTTTATATCGGCAAAATCAAGATTGACCAAGCCTGGCCTTGTTACCATTTCAGCAATTCCTTTCACAGCATTTGTTAAAATCTCGTCAGCAACCTTAAAAGCAACATGCAATGGGAGGTTTGGTACTAATTGAAGCAGTTTATCGTTTGGAATTAATATCAAAGTGTCAACGCTTTTTCTTAACTTTTGCAGCCCATAAACCGCGTTTTGATATCTCACATTTCCTTCAACTTCGAATGGTAGAGTTGTAACACCTATAGTTAAACCGCCTTGCTTTTTTGCGACTTCTGCAACAACAGGAGCAGCGCCAGTACCTGTACCGCCGCCCAGGCCACAGGTTATGAATATCATATCTGCATTCTTTAAGGATTCTTTAATTTCATTTTCGTTCTCTTTAGCGGCTTCCTCGCCAATCTTTGGATTGGAACCTGCACCATGCCCTTTAGTCAAATCTTTGCCTATTAAGATTTTGACATCAGAATTAGTATACAACAGATCTTGAGCATCAGTGTTTATGGCAATTGTTTCAATGCCCAACACACCAACTTCGTTAATTCTGTTAAGCGTGTTATTTCCAGCTCCGCCAATACCAACAACTTTTATAGTTGCTTTGTGTTGATTCAATAACTTTTCAAGTTCTCTGTCAAGCGGATTTTCTTTTTTATTGAATTTTTGTCCAGAACCATTAACCTGTGTATCGTTATTACCAACCTTTCCCATTGCAGCATTCACAAAAGAATCCATTCTTTCCCCCTCAATTTTTTATGAAAATTTTATGCATATCCTTAAATAAATTCTAATTTAAAAACTTTTTTGTTTTTGTATTTTTAGATTATTAATTAAATTTCTTAATTTAATAATAAACGCTATATTTTAGATTCACAATTTTTAAATAACATAAAATTAAAAACCAGTATGGTGATAAAAATGAATGAAACTATACAAAATCTTATAAAAGCTTTTATTGGAGAAAGTCAAGCAAGGAATAGATATTCTTTTTACGCAAAGATTGCAAAAAAGGAAGGATTTGAAAAAATTTCTCAGATATTCTTAGTTACAGCTGGAAATGAAAAGGAACATGCAAAATCTTTGTTTTATTTGATTCAGGAATTGAAGAAAATAGAGGGTTTGAATATTAATGAACTTGTTGTTGAAACTTCTGCTCCATTAACATTAGGAAATACAATTGAAAACCTTAAAGCATCAATAAAAGGTGAGAATTATGAACATTCTAAATTGTATCCTGAATTTGCAGACATCGCCGAGAAGGAAGGATTAACCGAAATAGCTAATCAATTAAGAGCAATAGCTGTTGCAGAAAAACATCATGAAGAACGATTTAAGAAACTATTAACTGAACTTGAAAACAATACTTTGTTCAAGAAGGAAAAAAAGGTTTATTGGGTTTGTATGGAATGTGGTTATGTTCATGAAGATGAGGAACCTCCGGAAGAATGTCCTTCATGTAAGCATCCAAGGTCCTATTTTGAGTTGATGTGTGAAGAATACTGACGATAAAATTACTTTTTGATTCTTTCTTTTTGTTTTTATGCTTTTTATTTTGTTAACTTCTTTAACTTTTTTGTTTGCATTAGTCGAAACATTTATATTTGAGAAATTCAAAGAATACAAGAGATAACCTAAAAAGAGGTGTAATAATAAATGCCTGCTAAGAAAACCACAAAGAAATCAAGCGCAAAAAAGCCAGTAAGGAAGCAAGTTAAGAA
>CAYLQM010000032.1:0-5496 GCA_964386095.1 uncultured Methanosarcinales archaeon | reverse complement strand
TGCATGGATACCTATAAGATTCTTATCAGCCAAATTCAGATCAGTTAATAATCTATTAATATTCTCTATATCGTTTTCAGTGTAATTTAAAGGCATCAATGCTTCAGGAATAAAAAACAAACCTAAAGGCTCCAACAACTTAGTAAAATTAATTACAGCATGTTCCTTATCATTGTACTCAATCTTAAAGTCATAAATCCTTGCCCTGAACAAACCATCAAAGCCTATGCTAACTTTACCAAAGAACCAGCTCAACAAAGAGGAGACTCTCAAATAAGGTTCTGTGTCTATAACAATATCAAAACCCTTGAACAAATGCAAATAGTTTGCAATATGTTCAAAGCCCAAAATCTTATACCCTTTGTTTTCAAAGACTGCCCTGCTTCTCTTTGTAACTAAAACAGTGACATCAAAACCATTCTCTTTAAGATGTTCAATCAAAGGCAAAGTTAACAAACTTTCGCCCAATGTCCAGAGTCTAACAATCAAAACTTTTTTACTCTTACCAAAAGATTTCTTTCTTTTACGAAATAAGGAAATAATGCCTATCAAAAAATTCCCTAAATACTTATCGACAAACCTCAAAAAACTTACTTTAGCCATTTTTCATCAGCAGCCATTTCCAAACAGGCAAGACCGTTATCTTGCCCAAATCCGAATCAATTTCCTCTTCTTGATCATAAGTCAAAATCAAGCCTTGTGTAATACCCAGTTCTTTCATTGCTTTCAACAAACCTTTTAATTCCCTTTCTCTATTGGAATCATTCAATTCGTATGTTGCCTGCACTGCTTTTAGCTTGTTGTTATCTACAACTATAAAATCGCATTCGTAGATATTCTTATAATAATAGAATTTCTTATTTGACTTGAATAATTCAACAGCAACAAGATTTTCCAGGAATTTCCCTTTTTCAATTTCAAAAGAATTAATATACAAAACGCTTTGGTCAATGAAATAGAATTTTTTAAGCACCTCCCGTTTAACCACACTCTTTGAGTATTTTGTAACAGAGATTCCCAAAAAAGAGTTTATGATTAAATCATATAAATCGATTAAGGTTTTAAGGTTTATCCCATAAAAGCTTTTAATCCTCTTGTGAATAGATCTAAAACTAAAACTGCTGCCAATGTTCTCAACCAATTTTAAAATCATGAACTTCACTACTTCTTCTGTAACATTCACATTTTTGATTATATCCCGATAGAATGTTGTCAAAAACAACTCTTGCGCAATTTTTTCTTTTATTCCTGGATTTAACGCGATCTCGGGATAAGATCCATAAATTAAGAAGTCGCCAAACAAGTTCAACAGCTCAGCTTTGCTCTCATAGATTGATGTCTTATTCAATCTAAAACCCTTGAATCTCAAATATTCCTTAAATGTCAAAGGAAATACTTCAATATTTAGAGTCCTGCCCCCAAGAATATTTTTTATATCTTTTTTCAACAGGTCATTATTGCTTCCTGTGACTATTACATCATGCTTTTTCATATGGAGCCGGTAAGCTATTTTTTCCCAATCCTTAAGATTTTGGATTTCATCTAAAATTATAGCTTCTGGGTTACCAAATAGTTTTTGAAATTCTAAAAGATAAAGGTCAAAATCAAAATTTACAAGGCGGTTGTCTTCAAAATTAAGATACATCACCCTTTCGCAAGGATACTGCTTTAGAGCATGATACAAACTAAAATAAGTTTTCCCCGCCCGTCTCGGGCCTATTACCACTTTAATGAAAGATTTGGTTTCGTAAAAATTAAGGTCCCTTGATAAAATCTCGTCTTTTATTTCTTCAAGGAATTTCTTATACCATATGATTATATCTTCATACATTTTTGTATTGTTAAAATGTTACAAATTTATAAATTTTGTGTTATCTTAATATAACAAAAAATATCCGCGCATTTTAAAATATCAAAACTCAATATCCGCTTTTACTAAATATATTCCTTGCTTGAGAATTTTTTTATAATATCCACACAAGTATATAAGTCCCCAGCAGAAAAATCCGCTTTGGACAAAGATTTATCTTTGGTTATTCTTATAGTCTTGCACCCTAATTTTTTCCCTGGAACAATGTCCCGCTCGCTGTCGCCGACAACCCAGCTTTTCTTGAAATCAATAGAATATTTCTTGCCTGCCAGCTCAAAAAGCTTTGTTCTCGGTTTCCTGCAATCGCAGGTTCCTTCAAGATGCGGGCAATAAAAAACATCATCTATGCAAGGCAATTGCTCTTTCATAAACTCATGGATCTGCAAAAGCTCCTGCTCAGTCATCAAACCTTTACCAACAGCCTGCTGGTTTGTAACAATTATAATCAAAAACCCTAAAGCCTTTAATTCTCTCAATGCCTCTTTAACACCCGGCAAAACCTTAAAATCGCTAACCTTTGTTACATAATACAACTGAGAATTATCATTGATAACGCCATCTCTATCTAAAAAAACAGCTTTATTCATTTTTTGCTTTTTTTATCATGTTCGTAGTAGACTTGCCCTCGACTAACGGAACAATATGAACCCTGCCGCCATAAGATTTAACCAACTTTGCCTCAGGAAAACTCTCATAATCATCAGGATTATAATCTCCCCCTTTAACATGAACATCTGGCTTTAACTCGCTGATAATCTTCTCAGGCGTCAATTCCGAGAAAGAGGTGACAAAATCAACATAAACCAAAGATGAGATTACTTCCATCCTGTCATCTAAGCACAAAATAGGTCTGTTTTTACCTTTTAGTTTTCTAACGGATTCATCTGAGTTAAGAGCAACAATTAAGTAATCCCCCTGAGCTTTAGCTTCTTTCAACAATTTAATGTGGCCCGGATGCAGGATGTCAAAACATCCGTTGGTAAAAACAAAAGTTTTGTCTTTGTTTTTCTTCATAAACTGCTTCAGTTCATCAACAGATTTTATTTTTGAACTTGCTTGCCTGAACTCAGATTCTATTTCATCAGGACTAACAACAGCAGTCCCTACTTTCGAGACAACAATTCCTGCAGCGGTATTTGCTAACACAACGCTTGTAAACAGATCATAACCAACAGCCAAACCCAAAGAACATACTGAAAAGAAAGTGTCTCCCGCCCCAGTAACATCATAAACCATTCTTGCTTTAGACGGCACTTCTGAAAACTCGTTATCAGTTGTAAAAACCGCCGCTCCTTTAGAACCTCTTGTCAAAACCAAATTAGAGTCAAACATCTCAACAAACTTTTTGCCTTTTTCAAGATAAGTTCCATCAGTTTTAATGATCTTATTCAATTCGTTCTCGTTTGGAAACATTGCATAAACTCCTCTGAATAAACTAACATTTGCTGGTTTGGGATCAACAAGGATTTTTTTATCAAAACCTTTCAACATTTCAATTAGTTCTTTCGTGACAAAACCTTTATTATAATCCGATATAAGAATTACATCAAAATCTTCATTCTTAAGTTTGTCATGGATTTCTTTAATATGTTGTTCATTAATTTTTTCAGGTTCTTCAAAATCGATCCGTATTAATTGCTGATTATGAGATACAACCCTAACTTTTTTTATGGTATTAAAATCATCTCTAACTATCAAGGAATGTTCAATATTATTTTGGTTCAGCAAATTAGTATAAACTTCACCATCTGAATCATTGCCTATCTGTCCAATCAATAACACTTTAGCGCCTAAAGAAACAATATTGTTCGCAACATTTGCTGCACCGCCAAGTCTTCTCTCAACAGCTCTAACATGAGCAACAGGCACAGGAGCCTCGGGACTAATCCTTTCAACTTCTGAAAAGAGATACTCGTCAAGAATCAAGTCTCCAACAATCAAAAGCCTCTTATTCTTAATCTCATTTAAAAAAGACTTAATGTTTAACATATAGTCCACCTTTATTCAAAAAAAGAGTCAACTATTGAACAGATGATATGGATTATCATTATATGGGATTCCTGGATTCTTGCAGTGACATTAGAAGGAACAACAATCAAATGGTCCAATGCTAAGGATTTCATCTTACCTCCATCTTTTCCGCTCAAGCCAATACATATCAAACCCTTAGCTTTTGCAACTTCAAACGCTTTTATAACATTTTCTGAATTGCCTGAAGTAGATATGCCAACAAAAACATCACCCTCATTACCTAAAGCTTCAACCTGCCTAGAGAAAACCGTAGAGAAATCATAGTCATTTGAGTGGGCTGTGATTATTGAAGAATCTGTGGTTAAGGCAATAGCAGGCAAAGCTTTTCTCTCTTTCTCAAACCTGACAACCAATTCTGCAGCAAAATGCTGGGCATCTGCTGCTGAACCGCCATTACCACAAATCAGCACTTTTTTACCGTTTGACAAAGCTTCGGCAATAGTGCTTGCCGCCTTAAATATCTCAACAGACGAACTCAAAAGCTTCTTTTTAACATCAATTGAATCATTAATCAACTGTTCAACATCTTCAACCAAGAATCTCATAACCCTTTCCAAAAAACCCGAATTTAAAAACTTTTCTAAAGCAATAATGACTATCTTAAAAACGTCAAAACATATCAAAAAGTTTAAATAAAAGTTTAATAAATGTTGCGCCCAAAAAATGAAATTCATCAAACAAGCATATGTTGGTTTGTTGTTGTTGGGGGGGTTCCTGGGCACCTGCTATGGTCAAGAAAAGTCGGCCCATCAAAATGAAAATTATTTTATAAAAAGAGCGTCGCCTGAAAGCTATCTTGAAAGAACCATAAATCATCATCCGGGTTCAGACAGCAATGAAATCTATGAATACAATCACTTTGCTGAATACGCATTACTGCCCAGGAGATTGGAAGACATACTCAAAGACATAAAAGCCGCAAACGAGAATTAATTTTTGTTTTTAGACACATAATCCAAAACAGCTCTCTTCAAAACTTTTAAAGGCAGAGTTGCGCATTTTATTCTATTTATACCCAAAGGAACCTTAACCAAATCTCTAATAAATTTATCATCCAACTTAAGGATCTCATCGACATTCTTGCCAATGATTTGTTCCATCAACATATCGGAAGAGGCCATTGATATAAGACAACCTTTGCCGTCAAAGCGGGCGTCTTTAATTACATTATTCTCAATATCCAAGTAAACACCAACCTCATCTCCGCACAAAGGATTCTTATCTTCAAAAAAAGCATTGCTTTCTTTAAGCTTGCCTTTATAACTAGGTTTCTCGCTCCGTTCAATCAGGAAATCGTAGTCCATTTAAAAGCAAAAAGAAATGTTATATTTTTAAGGTTTTCCCAAAAAAGATATCAGCTTAAGATTCCAATTTTTCTTCAACTAACTTCAACAGAACAGAGATAATTTGCCTTATTTCGTCTTCGTTGTTTATTAAAAAATCACTGCTTATCTTTCTGCCATAATAAACAATTCCATTCCTAAACTTCCTCAGGATGTCGATTAACTTGATTTGACTTTCATCAAGCAGGGTATAATTTGCCGAGAAATATTCAATAAGCTTAACATGACTCAAGGTTTTATATCCATCAATAT
>CAYLQM010000031.1:0-5902 GCA_964386095.1 uncultured Methanosarcinales archaeon | reverse complement strand
TTAGCATTATCTTCATAAATCGCTCCACAGTGAACACATTGATGAGGCATTTTTAAATTTCCTTAGGATTTTTATTTTTTCTTTTTCTTATTTCTTCGGGATGTTTTCAGATCCAAATCAAGATAAAGCTGCAGTTTATCTGGGTCTTGCCTAATCTCTTTAACAATCGTTGCCGGGCCTATTAAAGTTAAACCCTGCCTGTCAGATAGAAACATATCAATTATCTTTTCCTTAAGATATTTAAATATTGAACCCTCTTTTTTAATCTCAGGATAAAAAATTGCAGGTTCAATCCCTTTGAAACTTTCGTTAATATTTTTCATAGTTTGTTTAATCAATTCTGCTTCTTCCTCTCGCTTAAGCCTGCCTTGAACTAGCACTATTCTATTCTGTTTAACGGACTTTAGGATAAGCTTAATCTTCTCCTCAGGCTCTAATCCTGAAAGTTTGTAATGAGGAATAAACTCTATTGATATCATTTATTTCACCATTTCAAACAAAGCTTTGTAAAGTTCATCAATATTTTTGCCATACTTGGCAGAGATGCCAACAATTCTGTATTGAGGAAAGACTTTCTCAATTCTCTTCACATTTGATTTCTTCAAATCAATCTTGTTTGCAGCAATTATGACTGGTATACCTCTTGCTTGCAGATTTCCCAGTATAGTTATATTAACTTGATTCATTGGGTCTTTCGTGGAATCAAGAACCACTATGACTATATCCATGTTGTCCAACCATTTAATTGCATCAATAATTCCCTGGGTTGCTTCTTTTGCCCGTTCCTTCGCAGTATCTTCTTCCAATCCAGATTTAACAAAATCTTCAAAGTCAATTTTCGTAGCAATTCCAGGAGTATCCACTAAACTAAAAGTAAGTTCTTTGTCATCGTAATTAACAGTTATTTGTTCTTTAACATTGATTTCTCGCGTTTCGTGAGGAATATTAGATACGATTCCCATCTCTTCACCAAGCCAATCCAGGCAGATTCTATTAGCCAAAGTGGTTTTACCACCATTTGGAGGACCATAAAGGCCCAATTTCATACTTTTCTTTCGTTGGAATATCTTCGAGAATATCCTTTTAAACATTGATTTTAAGCCGTCAAACATTATTTACACCTTTTCAACAATAAAAATAGGAGTTTGTTTATAATTAAAACAGATTCATTTATAAAATATTTGATTTCGGATGAATGTGCAAAATTAACCAATATAATTCAAATCGTTAACGTTTGATAAATGACCAGTTTTTCGTTCGATCTTCGGTCTTGAGACTTTGATTTTAAATTCTTTATCAAAGTCTGATAGTGGAAGCTCTAAATTCAGGTACTTTTTAACAAATTGAAATGTCGCCCTTGCACCTGGTAGGCCCAAGTAAAATGGATTGGCAAAAGTTTCCGCGATGATAATGATTGAAGGTATCGCACGCTTTTCACAAAAAAGAGGAACTAAACCTGCCAAACCCGAGATGTGATTCACTATTCCAAAAGAGTCGTTGAGTTTCCACTTTTTTTTAACCTTTCTTACGAGCTCGGAATCTGTGCCTGCGATAAAAAGTTTAGGTTTTTCCGGTTCAATCGGCAGGCCTATGCCTCCCAAAGCAATAAGTTCTGTCACATTTTCTTTAATTAATTCTTTAGAGATTAAATCCGCTACAACATATGCACTGTAATCTTCTGTTGGCTGAATATTTCCGGATAGCAAAATCAAATCAAAATCTTTTAACACCTTGCGATAAAAAAGAACCTGTGGCGGCTCCAAAAGGTTTCTTTCTTTAACGAAAACTATGCTTGGAAAATGATTAGTAGTCAATTTTTTAACTTTCTCGGGTTTATAGATTTTGACAAGATAATCTATTAGAATCTTGCCAACATTGCCTATGCCCGGAAAACCTTGCAAAGCTACAGCTCTTCTTCTTTTAAAAAAATTTAAAGCAACCATGGGACCACAAATCAATTTGTTATATTATTTGTTATATTAAATCTTTTTGTTTGCGTTCATCAAATTTGGCCAACCGCCTGTAATGACCGTATTTGTCTTCAGGTGAGTACTTTGACGGGATTGGTCTAACGGTCTCAACATTACACAAAGGGCAAACTTCGTGTAAAGTGTATTCCTTGCATTTAGGGCATTTAAGAATATGATTCATTTTTTAACGGTTTTTGAGATGAAAGCGAACTCGGCCTTACTCCCTAACAATACTTCAATATCTGAAAGTATGTTTTTTAGAATAGAATTTGCATGTTTAACATCTTTGGTAATTATTCTAACGGTATATTTTCCACCACCGCTGTATTGAAAATGAACGTTTTGGTCACTGTATTTAGATTTCAAGGTTGTGAATAGCCCTTTTAAAACCTCCAATCCGTCAGGCAAAGTTGAAGTCAGGGTAAAGTCGGCAGACATAACTATTTCCCTCGGCTTGATTCGCTCCCTAACAGTTTTTAGAACTTCAAGCTCAACCTCTTTAGGCAAATTTGACTTAAAAGCAATGTCTTCAGAAGAAACATCCTGAAAGAAATCAAACAGGTTTTCATACTTTTCAGGTAAAGCTTTTGTTAAGGTAACAAACAGCTCTTTTAAATCAAACCCGGTTCTTTCTGAGACTACTTCAAGAACTTTCTCTGCGTCTTGCTCCTGCTTTAACCAGGAGATTTTATTTTTTGTCTCCCGTTCAGAAACTCGCCTTAAAGACACGGTAACATGTTTTCTTAAAGGGTCAACATTAAGAACTTTGCATACGATAACCTTTCCCTCTTTAACATACTTACGGATGTTACGAATTCTTCCCGGAGCAACCTCATAGATTGGTATGATTCCCCGATAACCCAAGTATTCAACAAGGGAAACAAATACAGAATTTCGGGATATATTCTCAACTTCACAAAGAACAAATTCGCCCTCACCGGGGTGTCCATTTTTCCTGAAAAGCAAGCTTATTTCACTCATGATAATCTGAAAAATTTATTTTAATGTTTCCAACAATTGCGCATTAATGTTCGCTCGACCGCCAGTTGGTAAAGCTAAGATTTCTCCACAAACCAAGCACTTAACTTCGGTTGACGGATGTGAGAATATAATCTGCTCGTTCTTACACTTATTGCATCGAACTTTAACAAAAAAGCTTTTAGGTTCTCTCAACATTTTGTCACCTCATACGAATTCAATTCTCTTTGTTCTCTTACCTGCGGATTGGGTTACAGTCTTTCCACAGTTTGGGCAGGTAAACCTCAAATCTGTTTTCTTTGATTGTTTCTTATTGTATCTTTTCCAACTTGACAAAGCACCTTTAGAATATCTTCCGTGGTTTCCTGCTCCCCTATTAAGACCGCGAGCCATAGCCCTCTGCTTGGAACCTCTCTTTAAGGAGCTTCGGTCTCGCCTCTTAGCGCTTCTTACAGTCATAACAACATGAGTTTTGCAATGCGGACAATATCTCTTTATTTTCTTTGGCACTTTCATCAGAGTCACCTGACTTAAGGGATTCAAGAAGCATTTAAAAAGTTTTGGTTAAAATAATGAAAGCGATAGCCATGTCAACTAAAAGAGGATACTTTAACTATTTTGTACTTTCTTATTTTCTTAGTTTAATAAATTTCTCAAACAAACTTAGAAAAAATAGGGTTTTAAACAGAAACTGTGGGGGACGGGATTCGAACCCGCGCAGGCGCTTTGCCACAGGATCTTAAGTCCTGCCCGTTTGGCCAGACTCCGGCACCCCCACTTATTTAGGGGTTTGAAAAAGAGAACTATTTATAAATTTAACTGATTTCATGAAGATTATGAAGATTAAAGAGCTACCCGAAGATTTCATTGTAGAAGAGTTGCCTTATGATTATTTCTTAAAGGATAACGGGTTCGGAATTCATTATTATTACTGGTTAAAAAAAAGAAACATTGAACAACAAAAAGCAATCCAAAAGGTTTCTAAAATAACCAAAAAGGGAATCAAAGAAATTTCGTTTTCAGGGATTAAAGACAAAAAAGCTATAACAAAACAGCTATTCTCAGTAAAAGGAAAGCTTAAGCAGGACGAAAACGGATTGGTTTATAGAGATGATAATATCGAGATTAAATTTGCTGGAAGAGGTAAGAGACCTGTTTCTATTGGATTTACTCTTGGAAACAAGTTTGTGATAACGGTAAGGGATTTGCCTCCTGACTTTGAACTAAAAAGAAGTGTAGACAAGATTCCTAACTATTACGATTCGCAGAGGTTCGGAAAAGACAACAGCGGCATAAAACTTGGCAGAGCTATTATAACAGAAGACTTTGATAAACTTATCAGTGTTTGCAAGATTTCAGATTTCAATCAATTAAGGGCCAAGTTCACAAAATATCAGATTAGGTTCTTTTTAAGCGCCTATGGAAGCTACATATTTAATCAAGTTCTGAGCAAGATTGTTCAATTAAAAGAAGAGTGTAACACAATCAATAAAAAGGGGTTTGTGTTTATAAAAAACAAGAATAAAAGCAAGATAAGTAACGAACTTAAAGTTCCTGTTCCAGGGTTTGGATTGGATGAAGAAATTAATGACTTGAAGGTTTATAAAGATGAAATTAAAGAGATATTTCATGAAGTTTTAGAGCGCGAAAATATTACTGAAAGAAGTTTTATTATAAAATCAATTCCAGAGATTTCAAACGAAGCTGTTGTAAGAAGCGGGTTCATCAAGGTAACAAACTTTAGGATAGTTAATGAGGGCCCGGATGAATTAAACAAAGGCAAAAAAAAGGTAACTGTTAGTTTTGAACTTTCGCCAGGTTCTTATGCAACCATGGTCTTAAAAGACCTTTTTGTTGATTTAATCTAACAAGTCACTTTTAGGTTTGTTATGATTTTTTGGAAGGTGCGAATAACAAACTGCTTGTCGTTAAATTGATTAAAACTGTCTCTTAAAGAAATGTAATAATTTAATGTTTGTTTTACTTTGAGTTTTGAAGAAGGGTGTTGACTTAACGCTGATTTCAGTCTCGACTCAAGGTACAGGTAATATTTAAAATAATCTTCTAAAACTTCATTACAGAGCGGACACATCTGTTCATTATTATCAAATATTTTCAAGCATTTTGGGCAAATTTTTTCGTTCATATTGTGTAGTTAGAAAGAGCAAGATATAAATGCTGCGCGAGTAAATGTCCAATGGGAATTACTCTAAGTTTAGCAAATTTTTGAAAAAAGAATCGTATTTTATTAACAACTCCTGGAACTTGCCGTCAACATAACGTTTATAAGATGGATAGTCACATTCAAACAGAACCTTTTCAGCAGGGATGTCAAAAGAAGGCCAAACAATGTACGCCTCTTTAATGGCCCAATCAAAAAAGTCGGATGCATACAAGTCCCACAGTTCAATTTGCTTTTTAGCCATTATTTTATCAAATTCAGAATTTTCAGGAATTATATTAAAAATGTACAAAGTATGTGCTTCCAAATCGGCATAAAGAAGGTCACAACGCAGGTTTAGAATAGTCTTTTCGTCAAGGTTAAATCCGCAATCATATTTTTTTCTTAGAACAGATTTGTCTTCACTCAACCTATCTTTAAATTCCTCTCTGATTCTTTTTTCCAGATAATCAGTCATGCTGTTTTTGTTAAGTTTCGTTTCATTAAGAACATCTTGAACAGGATTGCTTGAACTCATAGTGTGGCTATCCTGGATTAAATTATAAATAAACTTTTCTATTTATTAAATTGAAATTTCTCTTTTGCCTTTCCCAACTTCATTTTTTATTGCTTCGTTGGCGTTTCTTAAAGTTACTAAAGCTCTATCAATGACTTCTGCTTTTTTGGAGATTTTCTGCAGAATTTGGAATAAATTTTTTATCATTAATTTATACTTGCCTATGTCTCCTTCCTCTTTTAGTTTAACATACTGATATTGAAGATTTTGAGCAAT
>CAYLQM010000030.1:0-7308 GCA_964386095.1 uncultured Methanosarcinales archaeon | reverse complement strand
ACGAAATATTTATATATTTGTAACCATTTTAAAATAATATGCTTGAAAAAAAAATAAACAAGGGCCTTTTAACGAGTTTTGTAAATGGAATGTACTTAATTGATGAGTACATTAAAAAGTTTGATCCAGATATTCTTATCTTTCCTATAAGAGGAGCGGTGGCTATAAACGATATCCTTAGAGTAATTAACTGCGACAACATCTCTTCAAGACAAATTGAATATCTGTACAGTTCGAGTTCTGTCTACAAAGTTAATGAAGTAATTCGAGAATCCGTAAAAAATCTTCTTATAGAACATCACGTTCCCGGTGAAGAAATCAAGATTTTAACGATTGATGAAGTAGTATCTGGGCATTCTTTGGCAAGGGAAACAAAATACATGAAGATGGGAACTCTGGATTATATTAACAACAACGAGCATTTAGGCAGGGAGAATCTTGATGAAATCGTATTTAAAAATATAGCAATCGTTGATGAGAGACACAAAAAGAAAGGAAAGCCCTATCAGAAAGGTTACGAGAAATTGCTTGAGCAGGATTTGGTATATTCTGTTACTGTCAATGAGAATATTGTGATGGATAAACCTCAATACTGCCCTGTAAAGATGAAACGCAAAGATTTGCATACTCACTATCCGCTGATGGAACGATTTGAAATTACCCGAGGCTACTTGGAGCTTTTGAGATATATTGCTTCTTTTGTAGGTCAAGATTTGAAGCTAGTGGCCTTGCAGAATCCGGAAGCTATAGTGCATTCCGAAAGATTGATTCCAGAGAAGTATAAAAATCCCAAGGAAACCAGTAATCTAACAGTGTCACTTTGATTTAAAGATAACTGAAAGGTTTTCTGAAAAATTTAAAAAACAGGAATTGTTGGAATATTGCTATGCCTTCAAACAAAGCTTTAAAATCTAAATCCTTAATCGTGCTTCCATATTTAATAATTTTTTTGGGAGTGTTTATCGCTTATATTAATGTTTATAATAATGCATTTTTATGGGATGATGAATTCCTAATTGTCAAGAATGCGTTTATAAGGTCCTTTAAGTACGTGCCGCAAATATTCGCTTTGCCGAGTGGGGCAGGAGCCAACCGAATAGATAATTTTTACAGACCTCTGCAAATTTTTTTGTATTTATTAATTTACAAAGTTTTTGGCCTGAATACGACAGCGTTCCATTTTTTCAATGTGCTGCTTCATGCTCTTAATGCAGTTCTTTTATACCATCTCTTAAAGAGAATCTTTAAAGGGCGATCAGCGTTCTTAACTGCTTTTTTCTGGGGGATTCATCCCGTTCATACCGAAGCAGTAACCTATATGAGTGGCACCGCAGACCCTTTAAGCTTCTTTTTTGTGCTTTTATCTTTTTTGAGTTATCTGTATTTTAGGAAAAATTCATCAATCAAGTTTCTTATTGGTTCGTTTGTTTTTTTTGCGTTTGCCTTGTTATCCAAGGAATCGGTTATTGTTTTTCCGTTTATTCTTGTTGTGTATGAACTTTATCTCTTGTTAAAAAAGCAAAGACGGATTGATGTGAAAGGATTGATCCATTCATTCCTTAATTTGATTCCCTTGTTTGTTGTTTCAATTCTTTATTTTATTCTTAGGTTAACAGTTCTTAATTTTGGAAATACTTTAAATTTTTATTCTTCGCAAAATATTTACGCGGAACATTTGTCTTATCGAATTTATACTTTCATGGCAACACTGCCTCATTATCTTTCTTTTATATTCTATCCGGTTAATCTTCATATGGAGCGAAGCTTTCCGGTTTTTGTTTCAATACTGTCAAGGCAGGTTTTGTTCCCGTTAATTTTGACAGCAGTGTTGTTTGCAGTATTGTTTTATGCCATTAGAACATCCAGTTCGCGGGATTCCCCATGTTCTTTAATCATCTTGTTTGGAATCAGTTGGTTTTTTGTGTTCATGATCCCGTTTTCAGGAGTTATTCCTGTAAATGCCATTATCTTGGAGCATTGGCTTTACATTCCTTCAGTTGGTATTTTGCTTTCTTTTTTTGTGCTTTTATCCACTTTCTTGCCAATGAATCGTAGCAAGAATGTTGAGCGTTTGTTGATTTTGTGTGCGTTTATTGTCCTAATACTTTTAACTATGAATCAAAACAATACTTGGAGAGACCCCGTTACTTTTTACAATCACATTTTAAAGTACGAACCCGGAACTGCAAGAATACACAACAATCTTGCAATGGCTTACGAGGATTTAGAGGAACTGGATTTGGCGGAAGAGCATTATCTTAAAGCCATACAAATTGACGACAGCTATGCCCAGACCAGATACAATTTGGCAAGGCTTTATCTCAAAAAGGGCCGCATTCAAGAAGCGATTGAAAATCTGAATAAAAGCATTGAAATAAACCCCAGCTTCTTTTATTCTTATTATTTGCTTTCTCAAATTTATCGGTTGAGTGGTCGCATTGATCTTTATGAGAAATACTTGAAGAAAGCTCAGGAGTTGAAATTTTATCATGGATAAAAGAATTTGTACTTTATCAAGGTGAGAGCGGCTTTTAATCCGTCTTTATATTTTATTTTCTTGCCTTTTTTTCGTGGGCAATAGCTTATGGGAATCTCCTTAATTGAAAGACCCAATTTTAAAATTTTAGCGGTAATCTCAGGTTCCCATTCAAACCCATTGCTATCAATCTTTATAGCTTTAAAGATGCTAACATCAAATGCTTTGTAGCAGGTAGCTTCATCGCTGATTTTAGTCTTAAAAAGAATGTTTGTTAAGAAAGTTAAAATTTGATTCCCAATGAAAAACAAAATTTTGCCTTCCCGCATTATCTTGCTTCTCTGTTTTTTATCAAGAAATCGACTGCCATAAACCACTTTCTCTTTTCCGAGCAATATTGGCCTGATGCAATTAATAATCTCTTTGGGATTATATTCCAAGTCTCCGTCCTGAATGATGATTACATCTCCTGTGGCTTTTTTTATGCCTGTTCTTACAGCAGCGCCTTTGCCTAAATTCTTCTTATGTTCTATGAGCTTAATTTCCTTTTCTTTTTCAAAAACAGATAGAATTCTTTTGGTGTTGTCAATGCTTCCATCATTAACAATAATGATTTCTTTATCAAAATCCTTGGAATGTATTTTTAACAGACGATTTATAACTTTATCGATTGTCTCTTCCTCGTTAAATACTGGTACGATTATTGAAACTTTTTTTGCCATAATCCTAGCACAATAAAAGAATCAAAGGATTCCTTCTATAACTACTTTTTCATTGTTAGAGTATTCTATGCTTTCTGGATGATGTATTGCTTTGATGTCTTTTTCAATATGTTTAAATTTCTTGTTGATTACTAATTTTTTAATTGGATCCTTTAACTTAATGTTGTTCTCATTCTTGAATTTCCATACTTTGCTATTAAGTTCCAAAATCTCTTTTGTTGAGAAAATGCTTTTGAACGATTCATACTGCGGAAATTCTAAGTCTGCAGGTTCAACATTGTAAAGTTCTAAGTAAAGTTTTGTTGTTACTATGGGTATGATGGGATAGAACACACTGAGAATGCGTTGTAGAACATAATTCAATGCAACCAATGATCCTTGCTGTTCCTCTTTGCTAAACTGATTATCTCGGTTGTATGCTCTGCTTTTAATCATTTCAATGTAATTTGAAGCAAAAATTTCCCACAAGAAATTCTTGGTTTTGACAGCAGGGTTATGGAAATCGTATTTCATATAACAGACATCCGCAAGTTTGACAATTTCGTTTATCTCTTTCATAATCCATTTATCTAATTCAGTAAATTGCGGATTTATGCTTTCATTAATGTTCTTGCTCAGTATGCTAACGAACCTTGCAACATTCCATAATTTATTAATGGTTTTGCTTGCACCTTCAATTCTGTCATAACTGCAACTGAAATCCCCTTTATCCAAATTTCCTTCAATGGCAGACCACAATCTAAAAGGTTCTGCACCGTATTTTTTTAAGATATCGTGCGGGTCAATAACATTTCCCAGCGATTTTGACATCTTTCGGCCTTTGGGATCCAAGATGTGATGATGAATCCATACATCTTTGAATGGCGGTTTTCCTGTTAATTGATAGCATCTGAGCAAAGTGTAATACAACCATGTCCTAACAATTTCTTTCCCCTGAGGTCTTAAACTCGCAGGATAGGTTTTATTAAAGAACTCTTTATCAGAATTATACTTTAAGATATATAATGGAGATATGGAACTGTCAAACCACGTGTCAAAAACTCGACCATCGCCAACAAATTCTGTGCTTCCGCATTTTGGGCATTTTTCTATGGGCGGATTGTCTTTCCAGGGTTGATAATATTTGCCTTTCTCTTCTGGTACAATGGTTTCGCCGCATTTCTTGCAATACCAAACAGGAACCTCTGTAGCATAAATTCTTCTCCTTGAAATCGGCCAATCTGTCGTCAAAGAACTTATCCAATTGTCAAGAATTTGTTTTGATGAAGGATCGTAAAAATTCATCTTTCTGGCGTTTTTCTTCAATTCATCAAGAAAATCCAACTGCTTCAAATAAAATTCATCCATGCCAATGAACTCTATCTCATCGCCGCTCCTTTCACAAATAGGAGTCCGGTGCAGGATATTTTCCTGCTTAACTAACAATCCTTTTTCTTTTAGCATTTCTACTATCTTTTCTCTCGCTTCTTTCACAGTTAATCCTTCTAAGAACCCTGCCTTTTTGTTCATTCTTCCATCTACTGAAATCGCTATAATTGGCTCTAAGTTTTGTTCTCTGAAGAATCTGACATCTGAAAGGTCCCCAAAAGAAGCCATCATAACGAGTCCTGTGCCCTTTTCTAGTTTAGCCTGAGGATGAGCTTTAATAGGCACTTCTCTTTCATACAACGGGAGGATGGCTGTTTTTCCATTCAAATGTTTATACCTCTCGTCTTCAGGATTGAAAATAATCATTTGCACTGAACAAATCAATTCAGGTCTTGTTGTGGCTATGATTAAATCTTCTCCGGTTTCTTTGCATTTGAAGATGATGTGATTAAAAGTGCTTTCTATGTTTCTGTATTCAACTTCAGAATCCGCAATCGTTGTTCTGCATCCTGGACAGTAATTATTGACTCTCTGAGCTTTTACAATCAACCCCTTTTTCCATAAATCTATGAAGGTGCTTTGAGTTAGAATTCTATATTCTTCAGAATCTGTATAGTATATGTTGCCGGGTTCATTGCCTTTTTCCCAACTGTTAAAACTTATACCAAGCTTGAAGAAGGAATCAATGGATTCCTCGGAGCTTTCCTCTAAAATCTTTTTGCAATACTCCACACCTTCTTTTCTTGGCAAATCCATCAAACTGACTTTGAACTTCCTTTCAGCGGCAGTTTCAATTGGCAGACCATTTCTATCAAGGCCTAAAGGAAATAGAACTTCATAACCTTTCTGCCTTCTGTATCTTGCAATCATATCCATTATAGTGTATGTTGTTGCGTGTCCAATATGAATTGGAGTATTAACATAAGGCGGCGGAGTGTCTATGGAATAAATCTTCTTTTCCGAGTTCTTATTGAATTTGAATTTTTTACTTTTTTTCCATCTTTTTAAAATAGTTTCTTCAAACGATTTGTCCCAAGTTTTATCTTTTATTTCTCCCATTATTCTCATCCTTTTTTGTTTATGAAATATTATTTATGTATATATCTTTGACAAAATGAAATGTGCTGAGACATTACTCATATAAAAAATTTCCTTATCTAATATCAAAACTTAAAATTTGATTCATTCTTTTTTTATGTCCTTTTATTATAAAAAAAAATTATAAAAAATCCAATTTAAAATTTGAGAATACTTCGTGTATAATAATAGCCCCGCCCGGATTCGAACCGGGGTCATCGGATCCAGAGTCCGATATGATTGGCCTCTACACTACGGGGCTATGAATTATAAAATACAAGTTATAAAAATTAGAGAACTGGTTTATTTTAAAATTTTTTCTAAAACCTATCTTTTTAAAAGTGAAGATAAACTCTTAATTCTTTCTTTAATCTCAAGTAATTGATTCGAATCATAATGCGTTATAAGCGTGGGATTTTCAGTTTTATATACATTCTCACTGAAACTCTTTTGATAGACATCATGCTCTTTTAGAGAGAATAAATAATCATTTAAGGTTTCTTCAATTTCGTTAATTGGACAAGGCCTTTTTTCTGATGAATCTAATCTTTCCATGATGCTATGAGGTATTTTTAATAGAAATTCAATCTCTCTGTTTTTTAGAATCGTTATAACTCTGTGAGTAATATCATACTGAACAGCCCTTGATGACCTGTTGATATTAAGCAAATGACTTTTATTGTGGAGAACTCTAATCAAAGCATTTTTAGTTTTATTTAATTTCTCTTTGAAATTCTTTTGACAAATATGATACTCTTTTAGAAAGAACATATAATTGTCTGCAATCTCTTCAATTTCGCTGGTAGCATATGGATTTTTTTCCAAATACCGCAGTCTATCTACAATGCCGGATGGTAATTGTAGCAGAAACTCAAGGTCCTTGCTTTCTTTCACAAGCTTTATTACATTGTAAGCAACATCATACTGAACAGCTCTTAAAGGTCCATACTTTAATCCCCAACGAAAATTATTATCAAAAAAGACTTCTCCAGTCGTTAGGTTATAATGTGTAACATTGAAGTTTTTGAACTTAGCAGAACCGGTAGCTAATATTTTAAGATAATAAGCTCTTCTTTTTCTTAAGTTTCTTTTAATTGCGGTACAATCTTGTTCGAGTTCTTTAATAAATTTGTCTTTTTCTTTTACAAATCGGTTATAATCTCCTAAAATATATCTTAAGTCTAAGACTCTTGTGGGAAAAACCTTTGAGCTATCGTTTTGATACAAATAACTTTTGTCATTAATTTCTTTGAATTCAATAATCGGATGGAACATGGGGTCGAACTTTTTTACCTGTTTAAAGTAGTTTTCTCGTTGAGAATTTTCATTATTTTCATTAAGAAGTATTGTAATCTCAATTTTAGAACCATAACCGTTCTCAAGTCTTGCATCACTACCTACAGTGCATATGGTGTTATTGCTTGGATTAAGAAGCTCGCGGATGGTTCCGAGTGTGATAAGGTTTGCATCTTTTATCTTGGTGTAATAATCTTTGTAATTCTCAGTGAAATCCGGCTTCCAGGAAACAGCTTCAATCAATGATTCGAGGCCCAGTTTCATTATGTAAATACGTGATTTCGACCACATTTAAATATTTTATCTTAAATTCAAATCAATTTGCATTAATTTTAAAGTTTTCATGCAGAAGTCAATTTTAAACTTTAG
>CAYLQM010000029.1:0-7410 GCA_964386095.1 uncultured Methanosarcinales archaeon | reverse complement strand
GTGTAAGCGTCAAGCCCAAAGCGAGACGTTTAGCCTGCCACTACTAACAGCTCGATTTTTACCAGGCATGTTTGTGTACGGTCTTTCATTTTTCTTTTTAGAAATATTCGTAATTTAGGATCTTTAGAGTAGATTAAATTTAAAAATAGATATTTTTAATTAATCCAAATTTTTTTAATTCTTAAGATAATGCAAATAAGATGATGAAAGTAGCAATTATTGATTTTTATACAGATGAACCTTCGGGATTAGGTGTTCCTCCTTATTTGGGGACTTATCCCAGATATGTCTTTGGAGCGCTGACTCTAAATCCAAACATTGATGAAATCTTTTATCTTTCGGTAGATGATATCAGAGACCTTAGTTGTTCTTCTAAGCTTGATCAATTGAGAACAGACATAAAACGATATAACTTAACAAGAAAAAGAGAAGAGGTTTATGAAATCCTGAGGAAAAGTGACCTGTTGATTTTTATCATGGGTCTTCTTACACCAGGAAAATATCTGAGAGCAGTTCCTGGCACCTTTAATGAGTTAATGAAATTGAATGACAGTTTAGAAAAATTTCACAAAGGGATAATCGCAAAGAAAATAAAATTGCTTTTTGGACCGATTGCTTTTGGTTTTGGTTCTTCCGGTATCGGTGGAATTTACATAAAAAATGATTTTTATGAAAGAATTAATTCTTTTTTTAACCGAATTGTAAATACAGAAGATTACGAATTCTTTCAGCATTTGCCAGATTCGTTTAATCAAACGAAATTTAATTTGTCATCTTTTGATTATATTAATAAAATTTCTCTTCTTGGTGTAAAAATCGTTGAGCAAATACCTTGGGAAGTGATTGTTGAACTTGAAACATATAGAGGTTGCACTAAAGCTTTCCCTTGTAGCTTTTGCGTTGAAAAACTAAAAAACACTGTGAGTTTTAGAGATGTAAACGGAATCGTTGAAGAAGGAAAATCTTTTTCAAACGTTGGAGTTAAACATTTTAGATTAGGCAAACAAACAAGTTTTTATTATTATTTTAACGCTCAAATTAATAAAATTGAATTCTTATTGCGTTCATTGAGAGAATTAAATCCAATTACTTTGCACATAGACAATGTTAATCCCTTGCATGTTGTCTCTGAAAAAGGCAATATCATTACAAAATTAATTGTTAAATATTGCACTCCTGGCAATGTCGCTGCTTTAGGCATAGAATCTGTTGATCCAAAAGTTATTGAATTAAATAATTTAAAAGTTGATTCTCAAACAGCTTTAAAGGCCATTGAGATTATTAACAAATTTGGTTCTGAAAGGGGTTATAATGGTATGCCTATGTTTTTGCCAGGTATAAATCTTTTATTTGGTTTGATTGGTGAGACAAAGTCAAGTTTTCAGTATGCTTTTGATTTTCTGATGGAAATTTTGAATAGAAACTTAATGGTAAGACGGGTCAATATTCGGGAAGTGGTTCCTTTTAAAGGAACACTGCTTGAACAAAAAGTTGGCAACAAATACATAAGGAAGAATAGAAAGTATTATTTTTCTTGGAGAAAAAAGATTAGGGAGGAGTTTGATAATGTCATGTTACAACGCATTCTTCCTAAAGGAACCATCTTAAAAGATTGTTTGGCAGAAATTCATGACGGAAATCACACTTTTCTGAGACAATTTGGATCGTATCCATTAGTTGTTGGAGTAAATGACAGGTTAGAACTTGGGAAAAAGTATGATATTAAAGTAACTTCCTATATGTTAAGAAGTGTGATAGGAGAAGTTGTTAAAACAAAAGAAAACTAAGCCCAAAATCTCAAATTCACTTGACTTAGGTTTACTCGAAGATTTATTTAGGAAAACCAAGTTTTAACAACAATCTCCTA
Organism: uncultured Methanosarcinales archaeon; assembly: GCA_964386095.1. GTDB lineage: Archaea > Nanobdellota > Nanobdellia > Woesearchaeales > JASKKU01 > JASKKU01. Next base: position 5,543 of record CAYLQM010000029.1, on the reverse strand, counting down.
AAAAAAAGCTTTATCTTTTGTCTGAAGTTCAAATCTTTTAGATTGATTGTCAACTTATGCTGTGAAGAATAGCTTTTAATTCTGTCGCAATAATCTAAAACTAATAGGTACTGATTACTTTCATTATAAATAAAATCTTCTCTAAGTGAAACAATAAGAGAGAGAGTTTTATTTAAATTTTCTTGAGAATAATTTGCAAGTTTGATTAGTTTATTCCCAAAATTTAAAAATAAAGTCAAGTTCAACTCTTCAATCGGAATGTTTGGAATTAATGTAAGAATTATTGTTTTGTTCGAAATTTCATTGGATTTCCCGTTGATTTTATAATTTAAGTTTATTTGTGGTTGGGGCATTGAAAGAATCTTTAAAATTCTTTCTTTATTAAGATACTTGATTGTAATTGCTTGCCATCCCGGAGAATCTGTTTTGTATCTGAATGAAAAGTTTTTTTCTTCAGAAGGTTTTATGTTTAAAAGGTAACAAGATTCTTCTAAACATATTGAATCATTAATTACCTCTGAATCGATGTTAATAACACTACAATTCACCATTTGCGGTTCATTAACATAAATGAATTTATTATATTTGCAATCGATTAACACTTTGTTTTTATCATTATTTTTACCTTTGGTTTCTTTGAAGAACTCTTTAGAGTACACCTCGCTAAAAGAGTCTACTCTAAAAGTCGTATTAATTTTTTCGTTATTGATTATAAACAGGATTGGAATTGAATAACTATATTCTTTTTTGAGGTCTTCGTCAACTCTGACTGTAAAGCTTATTTTTTTCTTTTCTTTAGGTTTTAAAACAAGGACTTTGCTTGTATTGTCCGTGAAAATCGCCTCTTTTGGAGCAACAGTTTCAAGGGTAACTGGCAGATAATATGCAAACCTGTTTTCTAATTCAACATTGATTAAATTGTATGAAGGGAAACCTACAGAGGTTTTTTCAGGATATGCTTTCACATAAGGCATCCTTTCAGAGAAATTGTCACTTCCTAAAATCTGATACGAGAAGTTTTCATTAATCTTTTCCACTTTCACATCGGTATTAATACTTTTCCAGCTGTAACTAGTTTCATTGTTTACTTCATTCAGAGGTCTTGAAAGAATCACATGCAAAGCGTCAAGATAACCAAATTCGCCGTAAGTTACATCAAAAGGTACCCAGCCATATCCTGGGAAATAAACTTCTGCCCAACTGTGATATCCCCAGGGATTGTCTTCCTCCAGATTGGTATAAGCTATTCCTGATACGAATCTTGCAGGTATCCCTGCGCCTCTTAAAAGTGCAATGAAAAGAACAGTTATCTCGTCGCATGCCCCTTCTTTGTTTATCAAAACCCAGGATGCCCTTTTAATATCGTTTTTTGTAGATTCAGAGAGAACATAATTAATTTTCTTTTTAGTAAATTCGGCAATTTTCATTATGAGTGAATAATAATCATCGCTGCCCACAATTAATTCTTTTATCTGATCTTGAATGACTTGCGAATCATAATTGATTATCTCTGTGCTCTGCAAGTATGGTGAAAGCTCCTTAATTTCTTCGTTGGAAAAAAAGTAAGGATATCTTATCTCTTGAGTTATTTTTGGGAAATCTCTACTTGTTTGATACACTAAATTTAATGTTAATGGAACCCTTTTGCTACTTTTTATGTTGTTAAAAGAAAAATGAGTTTTTTCTGTTTTAGAAATGCTGCTGTTGGAAACATTAGAAACAAAACTTTTTGAATCGATTACTTTTTGGTGTGATTCATTCTTGAGTTGAATGTTTAAATCTAAATCTAGGGAATAAAGATAACTCTTATCCGAAAGCATATCTATTTTAATTGCATAAAGAAAATCTAATTTAACCAAACCATCAGTGATTGAATTCATTTCACCTAGTGAGAGGGATCGAGAATGCGCAGGTTCCATCAATATTACATTTAATAATATTACATTTAAGATTAAGATAAAAAATATAAACAAAACATTAATTTTACTTCTGTTGTATTTCATGCTTACACTCTAACTTAATTCTAATTAACTTAATTCTAATCGCAGGAATTTGGGAGCAATTCGCAGTTTAAATCTGCTTTGTTGCAGGCATTAACGCAAATAATTCCATCTTTGGACTTGTTAATTTGGTTACATTTTCCCTCGCATAAATCTCCATAAATCACGAAGGGCAAATAGTATACAAGCTCTCCAAGCACGTTTTCATTTGAAGATTTTAGAACTATTTCAGTATGTTCCGAATAATTGTAAATCGAAAAATCAAGGTCGGAATCACCGATGCTGTTCAAAACCTCAAAGTTTCGCGTATATTTTGGATATGCATTTCTTGCGAGAATCAATTCTTCAGATAAGGTGTTGAGATAATCCTTTAAAACATATGATGCTGTAGATATCCTTGACTTATAATTAAAATCCATGAGCACAGATTCAACTATTAAAAGCATAACTATTAAGAATGAAAGTGTTAAACCGAACTCAAGGGATATTTGGGATTTTTTCCGCATCATTCTAAACATCCTTTTCCAAAACCCACAGTTTTGTATTTTAATTCAATTTTGCCGACAAAAAGTTAGTATAACATTAACAGGAATTAACGAATATCAATATCCACAATAAAGCCTTCATCACTGGTGTTTGTAAGGATAACGATTGTCTTTGTGCCCTCTGTTATGTTTGTCTCGTTAATTTTTACAGGAACTTTGGTTATTAAAGGAATTTCTACATCTTCTTCTAACACGAAACTGATAATGTTGCCCGCCTCCTCGCTTATATTTTGTACTGATTTTAGAGCTACGGGTATCTCTTCACTATAGCTTATTTTTGCAGGTGGAGGTAAATAGTAAATTTCCTCCGCTTTTGAAATCATCTTTAACCCGAGATTCTTTATCACTTCAGAAGAAACTTCCAAATCAGTTGTTTGAAGCGAAGAATACAACAAATAAGTGATAGGCGCAATTACTGCAGTTATGATTGCAAATAGGATTAAATACTCTACAGAAGCTTGTGCTTTCTTCTCGGAATCTATTCTCATTTTTTTGAGCTCTGGATTTTAATTAGATATTTACTCCTATTTTTTCCTTTTTAAAACTTTTTACTTTTTGTTCTTTTTGTTATGATTCCTAAGTACAAACCAAAAAATTTAAAAAAAAACCTCAAAAACCATGATGTATGAATTTGCTCCTTAAAATTTACAAGAATCACTATAAACCTCTGCTTTTAATTACAGTTTTATTGTTAATTTTCGCCATTGGTCAAATAGGATATCAAACAGCAACTACAGGAGATTTTATCCATAAGGGAGTTTCTTTAAAAGGAGGATTCACAGTTTCTGTTTATCCTGAATCACAAATAGACTTGGATAATGTGGTTTCCCTTTTTAAAGACAATTTTCCAAAAGAAGACCTAGAAATTAAAAAAATTCAAAGCTCTGAGAGTCCGTACGCTTTCATTATTGAAACAACATTAGGTTCATCTCAGGGAGATAAAATAGTTTCTCTTCTGCAGGAAAAATTCGGAAATTTTGATTACTCTACAAGTTACATCGGCCCTGCACTTGGAGAAAGTTTCTTCCAGCAAGCAGTAAAAGCCCTGATTTTTGCTTTCATTGCAATGGCGATTGTTGTTTTTCTTTACTTTAAGATTCCTGTTCCATCCTTCGCAGTAGTTTTATCGGCATTTACAGACATAATCGTCACTTTAGCCGTAGTTAATCTGCTTGGCATTAGGATATCAAAAGCAGGCATGGCTGCTTTTCTAATGCTAATCGGCTACTCGGTTGATACCGATATTCTCTTAACCACAAGGGTGCTAAAAAACCGAAAGAAAGCAATCTTTGGAAGAGTGATTGATGCTATGAAGACTGGTTTAACTATGAGTTTTACTACCTTGATAACTGTAACTTTAGCTTATTTTTTAACCAATTCGCTTGATATTAAACAAATCATGTTAATCTTGCTTATCGGTCTAATTGTTGACTTGTTAAGTACCTGGATACAAAACGCAGCCATCTTAAGAATGTATGTTGAGAAGAATGAAAAGTCAAAAGCTTAAACAAATATTTTCAAGAGTGCAGGTTTGTATTTTAATCTTTTTTGTAATCCTTGCTTTAATAGCCATAAATCCCAAACCCTTTGCTTCGGGAGTGGCTATAAGAGGCGTTGAGAAGGATAGTCCTGCATACCTCGCAGGTATTAGGATTCCTGAGAAGGCAGTTTCTCCTACTTCTAGAGAAACAATTAAAGAAATCAATCAAGTCAAAATTGAAAACATACAAGATTACCTTAATTCAATCTCCACTTTAAAGCCAAACATGACTGCTTTGATAAAAACAAACAAGGGCGAATATACAATTCTTGTTGGGGATAAGAACGATTCAGCTTATATTGGATTAAGGGTTTACAATGCACCCAAGAGCAACATTCAGTTTGGCTTAGATATTGTGGGTGGTACGAGAGCCATTCTTAAACCAGAAGAAATGGTTAATGATAGCGATATAGATATCATCATAGAAAACATTAAACAACGGCTCAACTTCTACGGCCTTTCTGATTTGTCGGTTAAAGTTGCCAGAGACTTGGATGGCCAAAAATATGTTGTTGTTGAAATTGCTGGTGAAAGTGAAGAGATTATCCGGGAATTACTTACTAAACAGGGCAAGTTTGTCGCAAAGATTGGAAATAAAACTGTTTTCATGGGTGGCAAAAAGGATATAACTTATGTCTGTCGCAGTCCTGATTGCAGTCATGCTGTTGATCCTATGAGGGGCGGATGTCAAAGGCAAGGAAATGAATATGTGTGTGCTTTCAGTTTTTCTATTAGTTTAAGTTCGGAAGCTGCTCAAAGGCAAGCAGACATTACGAAGGATTTAAATGTTATATATTCAGGTTCTACTGAAGGTTACCTTAATGAGACTTTAGACTTGTATCTTGATGACAAACTGTACGATTCTTTAAAGATAAGTGCAGGATTGAAAGGCAAAGCAACGACTCAGATATTAATTACAGGTTACGGCAAGGGTCAAACTTATCAAGAAGCAGTAGCTGATTCAACTAAACAGATGAAGAGTCTTCAATCAATTTTGATGTCGGGCAGCATGCCTGTTAAATTAAATGTGGTCAGTGCAGAAAATATATCCCCAAAACTTGGGAAGGAATTCGTATCGGGAGCAGCAATTATTGGTTTGTTTTCTATAATTGCCATTGTTTCGATTCTTTTTGTAAGATATAAAGAGCCTGCAGTTATTTTGCCTATGTTTTTAATAATGTTGAGCGAGGTTGTAATCCTTCTGGGTTTTGCAGCGTTGAGCAGTTGGAACTTGGATTCTGCAGCAATTGCGGGTATCCTTGTTGCTGTTGGTACAGGTGTTGATGATCTTATTGTTATAATGGATGAAATTAAGAAAGGTTACTCTGCTAAATTTACAAATTGGAAGAGAATCCTGAATAGAGCGTTTTTCATTATTTTTGGTTCTTTCTTTACAACCGTAGCTGCAATGATTCCTCTCATATTTGCGGGAGCAGGTTTACTTAAAGGATTTGCAAT
>CAYLQM010000028.1:0-9061 GCA_964386095.1 uncultured Methanosarcinales archaeon | reverse complement strand
AAATCAATCATTCTGTTGCTGTATCCAAACTCGTTGTCGTACCATGTAACTATCTTAATCATGTTACCATTAACCATGGTTGCCCGCGCATCAACAATTGTTGAGTAAGTATTTCCAATAATGTCTGAAGATACTATTGGTTCGTAAGTTATGTCAAGTATCCCCTTCATTTCATTGTTTTTATATCTTTCAAACAAGTTCAAAATTTCCTCTTTGCTTGTTTCTCTACTTAAAACAGCCACAAAATCTGTTACAGAACCATCTACGCTTGGTACTCTAAAAGCTAAACCATCAAGTTTTCCTTCTAATTCTGGGATAACTTTTGTGACGGCTATTGCTGCACCTGTGGTTGTTGGGACTATGTTGTGAGCAGCACTTCTTCCTCTTCTAAAATCTTTATGCGGAGCATCAACCAGTTTCTGGTCTGCAGTGTAAGAATGTACAGTTGTCATGAACCCCTTAATTATTCCAATGTTCTCGTGCAAAATCTTAACGATTGGCGCTAAACTGTTAGTTGTACAGGAAGCATTTGATATGAACAGGTCTTCTGATGAAATCTCTGAATCGTTAACGCCCACGACTACAATTTTAATGCCGTCAGATTTTGGCGGTGCCGAGAGTATCACCTTTTTAGCTCCGGCTTGAATATGCTTTTCTAAGTCTTCTTTCTTTCTAAAAATGCCAGTGCATTCCAAAACTACATCGACATTTAATTCCTTCCAAGGCAAAGCTATAGGGTCTTTCTCTGAAGTAACTTTTATTTCCTTACCATTAACAATCAATGCATCTTCTTTAAAAGAAACCTCGCCTTTAAACCTGCCGTGTGTGGAATCATACTTGAGTAAATATGCTAAGTTTTCAGGTTTCGTTAAATCGTTGATGCAAACAAATTCTATTTCGGGACTGTTTATTCCTGCTCTGAAAACCATCCTGCCAATTCTTCCGAAACCATTGATTGCAACCCTTACCATTTTATCACCAAATCTTTTCCACAACATTTTCAGTTTATTAATTTTGTGATTGATTTTTTATTTTTCTTAGTAATTCCGTTTTTCTCATGGGTTAAATAAAAAACTGGCAAAACCTTTTATAGATAACTTTAAAAATAGAACTTGCTCAATAATATTAGATGTTCCGTAAAGAGCTTGTCAGCAAAAACTCAGGAATTCATTCAAAAAATAAGCTAAAAACTAAAAATAGATTTCTGCCCGAATTTAGTTTAATCCTTTTTGTAATAACTTTCGCACTACCCTCTTCATTTTATTTTTCGTTTGCTTTTGGGGAAGAAGGCAATTTGCAAAGCTCAAATGGAAACGCCTTAGCTCAAAAATACATAATTGAACTGGATGAGAAACCATTAATCACTTTATATCATAATAAATCTTTGGCATCGCATAAGATTAAGGATTTGAGTCCGAACAACCTTAACTTGAATTCGCGCGCTTTAATATCTAAATCTGTTAATGAGAAAGTTGATAAAATCAAGCGAAAGCAAGATGAAACTCTTTCCCAGATTCTTTCTATAAGACAAAAGAAACGAAAAAACATGAAGATTTCTTTACTAAACTCAAAAAACAAGATAAAACGATTTTCAAGAGTTTTCAGCGGATTAGTTGTAGAATTGACTCCTGAAGAAGTTGAAGAAGTAAAGAAGCTGCCTCATGTTAAATCTGTTGAATTAGATAAAACTCTAAAGTTGTACGTTCCTGAAGTGAAGCATGAATCGACAGACTTTTCTTCAATAGACCTTAATGCTCTATCAGGAATTAATTACACTGGCAAAGGAATTACCGTGGCGGTTGTAGATTCAGGCATAGATTACACTCATTTGGATTTGGGCAATTGCACATTGGCTATGCTTCTGAACAAGACATGCGATAAAATTATTGACGGTTATGATTTCGGCGAGGATGACGATGATCCCATGGACGATTTTGGTCATGGCACGCATTGTGCTGGAATAATTGCAGCCAACGGTTCAATTAAAGGCGTTGCTCCTGACGCGAAACTTTTGGCTTATAAAGTATCCTATTTTGATTCTCAAAGTTATTTAACCATTCCTATTTCAGCAATTATTGAAGCTTTTGAAAGAGCATTGGATCCTAATCAGGATTTGGATTTTTCAGATCACGCAGATATAATCTCCTTAAGTTTGGGAGCTTACTCCGGTTGGGCTAATGATTTCCTTAGTAGAATTGTGGATGAAGTTGTCAAAGCAGGGATGATTGTTTCTGCGGCGGCAGGCAACGAGGGCAACTCTTCGTATATAATCTCAACTCCTTCCACATCTCGGGAAGCAATAAGTGTTGCGGCGTATGATGAAGGCACTGGTTCAATTGCCTCATTTAGCAGCAGTGGACCAGCTTATGTTTGGCCAATGGGTTCTTTTCCGCCATCCGCGAGCTTTATTTTTAAGCCAGAAATAGCAGCTCCTGGAGTGGATATTTTATCTACCGTCCCAAAAAGCGGTTGCAAATTGGATCCTGTGGAAGGAAATCTTTGCTCTCCTTTAGGCTATTTGCCTGCTTCCGGTACAAGCGCGGCTACACCTTATGTTGCGGGCGTTGCCGCCTTGATTCTTCAAAAAGCAAGAGAGCAAAATTTGTCTTTAACTTCAAGGGATGTTAAATCCTTAATCATACAATATGCAAGAGACCTTGGTGAACCGTTGTATCGTCAAGGCGCAGGATTAATTAACGCTTCCCGTAGTTTGAACGGTAAAATCATTTTTGATCCGCCCGTTATAAACTTTGAAGACATTGTTATTACACCTTTCTCTCATAGAAATTTAACTGTAAAAAACTTGGATAATATTCCTCACACACTTTACATCAATTTAAGCTCTTTAGGGTCTTATTCTGATTATCTCATTCTTAGCGAGAACAACTTTACAATTCCTGCAAAAGAGACTTACGATTTGACAGTAAGCGTAAACCCGCTGAAGAAAGTAAACTCAGAGATGATGTTTTTGATTGATGTACAGGACTCTGCTAACAACTCAATACAAAAATTAACCCTGCCAGCCATGATTTCAAGTTTCAAATTAACCTCGTTTGGGAGAAATCTTACGATTAAACTTGTTTCAGACGCTTTGAATTGCGATGAATTAAAAAAGGACTCTGATTTGCATATTTTTCTTGCTAATAAAGTTCAAGCAGGTTTTTCTTATTTTCAATCATTCGAAATCCTGCCGAATTTGTTGGATGATTCTTGTTCCTTTAATCTAACTATGGATAATTCCATTTACTCGAATTATTCTGTTGTTCTATTTGGTTCCATAGAATCAAACAACACTTTAGATTATTTTCTCGTTCCAGAAGATTTATCATACTTTGGGGTTGATTCTCAGACTTTAATCTTTAATCTTTCAAACCTCGCTTCTGAGGAGGTTCCTTTATCTGTTGTAGGTAATTCATTCTTGAGAAGGGCAACCTTAAATCTGGTCTTTCACAATGCTAGTCAAGCATATGATTTAAACAACAATTATGAATTGGTTAATTACGAATTCCAGCAAGTTTATGACTATCCATTGCCAAAGGATAATCAGCAGGTGTTTTTCAATTACAAAACATATGACCTGGCTTCAACCCCTTACAATTACAACCTCAGTTTTGAGCTTTGGTTTGAATGGATTAAACCTCAACTGAACGGAACAACAATAAATCAAACTGTTTTAAGTTTAAATCAAAGTTTACCGCATATCAATTTTGATATTTATCTGTACAAGAAAACTTTCCTTAACAAATTAAATGAAAGCATACTCCAATTGAATTTAAATGACTTGCAAAATTATTCTATAACCCAAAAAATACCTTTTGATATCTCTCAAGATTACTTTGCTTACAGGAAAATTCAATATGTTAACAAGTACGGTATTAATAGAATTGAACCCATAAAAGACAAGTTAACTGTTGGTGCCTACAAAGTTTTTGAGATTAAACCAGATGAGGATGCGTCTTTTGTCATAGTTAATGAGTACGGTGGAAAAAACAAAAGTTTCATGAGAGAGATTTATGGAAAAGAATTTGACAATTTTTACAAAGGTTTTCCGGATTATAAAATAATTGCAAACGACCAAAAGGTTTCTTTTAAAAGCACCGTTACTTTAGGTTTGCCAAGGTTTTCAATATTACCTTTGTCAAGATTTTTTTACTTGTCTCAGCAGAATCAAACATCTGCTTCATTTTTGAAAGCACCTGGTTCGGACCATTTAATTGTAACTAATTATCAACTCTACACAAAAAATTCTTCCCATGAGCAAACTGATTTTTTTGAAGCTGCAGCAAATCCGTTGGTTGTTGGAGGGATTTTCATATATCCTGCTTGCTTTTTCTTATCAGATTTAGACTTTAAGGAACCGGCGGGAAATAACCTAATCAGGTTAAACTATTCTTTTCCAGGATACAGCTCCTTTGAAAACACCATTGCATTTTTATCCTTTGACCCTTCATGCTCTGTTTTTCCTGATATTGAAAACCTGACTTATTCCGAAAAAGATAATCTCCTTAACATATCCTTTGATTATTATCTTACAAACAGCCATACTTTAAACGTGTCGAAATTTTTTATTAAAAACAATTCCTTGGTTAAAGAATCGCTTAATGTAACTTGTTTGAATCCGGGTTCAAATCATTACTCTTGTTATTCCCTTATAAACCTTTCAGAATCTAATGTTACCTCTTTAAACCTAAGTATAAGATTGAAGGACGATATTTGCTATAACCTTGAAGAAATAAATATCTCTCCTTTTTATGTTAAACCGCAACCCCTGTTTATTAACATCTCGCACATAAATTTTACTTCGCGAAACATCTCATTTGCTTTCAACATTACAACTTTGGATGGCAGTATTGTTGAGAACATTCCCATAAAACTCTTTTTTAATGATAAACCTTTGTCAGAATTTCTTGCAACCAGAAATTCAAGGGTTAACCTTACCTTAAACACAACATCTTTATCTAACTTAACTTTTGAAATCGCGGAGAATTACCCTTATCAACCTTTAAATGTCACTTATCAATTCTTAAATGCGTTTCTTATATCCCCTAAAACTTCTCAGATAACAAACGATACCCTTTTAATTAATGTAAGTTCAGATGCAGCTGAGCAATGTAATTATAATCTCGTATGGTTATATAATAATTCAACGGTTTCCGAGGGTCCCTTGATAAAAAACAATTCTTATTTCTATGCGGCAATCCCGCTTGGAAATGAAGGGAATTATTCTTTAAACATTTCCTGCAACAATTCATTAGATGAAAGCTTTTGGTTTGTCAAAAAAACATTATTTGTTGATTATCTTAATCCAAAGTATAATGTTTCTTTGAACGGGAACCTGACTGCTGGAAAAAGAACAACAGGCACGATTCTTGTTAACGATACTTCACCACAAGTTTATTTTAATTTAAGAATCCTTGATCCGTTTAATAATTTAGTTTACATGCTCAATGGAACCTCAAAGTCGTACAATCTTTCATTTACCCCATGGGAAATCGGAAATTATACTTTTTTAGTAAACATAACTGATTTGTTTGGTCACTGCAACAATTCACAGCATATTTTTTATTCCAAAAGACCAGAGAATGTAAGTGTTGCATTAAATGTTACCTCTGAGAATCTGTCTTTAATTCTTGAAGAAGTTGACGCTTTTTTAAACACTTCTGAGAATCAATACCTTAATCTAACCACGAGTAATCCTGGGGATCTAACAATAGTTGTTATAACCAACAATTCTCTTGAAGCAAAAATCGTATTCCAAAACATAAGTGTTGCGGAGTTAAACTTGACTTTGAGTTTTATCAAGAACATCTCTAACAGGTCCATTATCAAAAAGATAGTGGGCGTTGAAACTGCGATACCTAAACTGCATTCAAGATTGATTTTTAATGTTTCGGATTTAAATGAGGATTTAGACAAACTTGTTGCTTTTAAATGCTACAATTGGAGCGCATCAAATCATTCTTGCCAAGGAAATTGGAGTCGTTATCAAAATTACACTTTGGATTTTAATAATTTTGAATTTCAAATTAATGCAAATTCCTTTTCAGCTTATTCTGTAGGCGAATCTTTTTGTGGCGATATGGTCTGTGACTTTGATGAAGACTGCAGTTCATGCCCAACTGATTGCGGTGTTTGCCCTCCGCAATCACCTGATTCAGGCGATTTTTCAGGAGGTGGCGCAAGTACTTCAGGTTCAAATGATTTCATTGAACCTTCCTGTGATTTCTCTCAAGAATATTATTCCCGGGAATTGTTTGACGGGATTAAGCTGGAAAATCTGAACCTGTCTCCACTCATCTCATTTTCAATCTTTGATTTTAATCTGAAGGGGTTTACAAAACTGTTGTTATGTTTCAATCAACAAAACCTGGATGATTTTGAGAACAATGTTGAGGAGCCGTTGAAATTAGAATTCTCTAATCTCTCGCAGGATGCCGAGGTTTATTTATACAATATCTCTGCATATCTCAAAGATTCTTTTGGGAGATACACTCAAACAACATCGTTAACTTTAAACTTAACTTTTAGCGATTTTTGCTCAAATGGTCCATGCAATTTTACAATCTACGCTTTTGAACAAAATGCTGAAACCGTTGAAAAGACATATTCTTTTATATGTTCAAATTTAAGCTGCGAGTTTGATATACTTGTTCCACCAAAGCTTATTATGTTAAGAAAACAAGTTCTTGAATTAATTCACGAAGAAATTAATCAAAACAATTCTGTTAATATTAGTAATTTTTCTAAAAATCCTGCTGCAAGAAATTCAAATCATTCTTTCAATAAGACAAGGCAACAACCACTGCAATTTATTGAATTAAACAATGCCAAGAAACAGAAGAATGCCTCTTGTTTTAATACTATTGCATACTGGATGAAATATACGCTATACGTTGTTTCCACAAGTTTAGCTCATCCATTTATTGTTGGTCTCCTTACTATTCTCATAGTCCTTCTACTCTTTTTATTGATTCTCTGGCCAATCGTTGCCAAGCAAAGAAACGCTCGCTTATATCTGCAATTGAATCAAGAGATTTCGCGCTTCGAACGGCACCTTAAATTAAACGACTTTGTCCCTTCAGCAGACATTTTGCTAAGAATGACTGACCTTGAAGACATTATTAAAAAGAAAAAATTTTATGATTTGTATAGACGCTTAGAGAGAATACTCCAAAAAGCTAAACTTATTGAAAAAGAGAAATAATTGATAATTTTCAAAAATTGAAAACATTTTCTGAGCAGATATTCGCTATCACATATGAGTGGTAAAAACCGAAAAATATATATATGTAAATATTTTTTAAACTTCTAAAATGGCAAAACCTCAGCAATTCGGAAAAAACACAAATATTGGGGAGGGGTTAGTAAGATTGGCTTTGAAGCTTTTTTTGGATGAAAAAGTGAAAGAAAAATACGCCTCTTGGCTAATAGAATCGCTCGGAAGTTATAACATTGTTTCGTTTAAAATGCTATCTTCAGAAGAAGAACCGGTTTTGGTTACAAATTCGGCATTGAAAACATTAATAAACCCAGATTTCATCAATGAAAGCGCTATTTATGCAACAGTAGATAATTATCAGAATGAAGTTGATGGTTGGTATGTAGACCCTATTGAAATCAGAAAGAAATACAATGCTAACGGTTTGGATGTTCTTTTAGATGGTATTGTTCCAATTATTGGATCAAAAGAGGAGATCAATGTTATTAAATGCAAACATCTGGACGATCCCTATCCAGTATTAGAAAAGATTGTAAGCGAGCTTTATCAATGAAGTATTTTTAAATAATTTTTTAAATTTTGTTTCTTTTCAATTTTTTAATGTTATACAAACAAAAAAAAGTTAGTTCCGGCATAAATTTTCTGGACCGGATTCTGAATGGCGGTTATGAAAATGATACACTTACTACAATTTATGGTCCGGCAGGTTCAGGAAAAACAAATTTCTGTATGATTTTCGCAAATTCTCTCGCAAGAAAGGGAAAAGTAATCTACATTGATACAGAAAAAGGTTTTAGTGTTGAGAGATTGTTTCAAATTAATCCTAATTACGAAGAGTTGATGCAGAACATTATTTTTCTCAATCCGAAAAATTTTGAAGAGCAGCAAAAAACCATAGAACTCCTAGATGAATTGATAACCGAAGATACTAAGGGAATAATCTTTGATTCAATAGCTTTGCTCTACAGGTTAGAATTAGGTAAGTCAAAAAAGATTTATGAGATAAATAGAGATTTAGGAATGCAACTCCAGAAGTTATCTAATATTGCTAAAGAGAAGAATATTCCAATAATCCTAACCACACAAGTTTACTCAGATTTTAATAGGGAAAACGAATTTAAATTAATTGGAGGTGACATTCTCTCATACATATCAAAGACAATTATTGAAGTTGGGTTCCTCAAGGTTCGTGTTCCAAATGTTAGGTATCTGCGCTTGGTTAAACACAGAAGTTTGCCTGAAACCAAAGAATCTTTCATAATTACTGAAAAAGGTATTTTCCCTTATTGTCGGAGGTCAAAAAAATGAAATGCCCTTTTTGTGGGAGCGAGAACACTTCCGTAATAGACAGTAGAGAAATCGAAAATGGTTATGTTATTAGAAGAAGGAGAATCTGTGGGAATTGTAACAGGCGCTTTACGACTTATGAAAAATTTGAAATTTTTGTACTTAAACGAAACGGTAAGGAGGAGGTATTTGACAAGAACAAGATTATTCGGGGATTGAAAAATGCATTTAAGAAAGGCGCAATATCGGTAGAGAAAATCAATCAAATTGCTGATAAAATTGAATCTGATATTAAGGATGAAGGGCTTACCCGCATTTCAAGTTCTGAGATTGGGAAAAGAATACTTGATTACTTAAAAGAAATCGACGAGGTCGCTTATGTCAGATTCGCTTCAGTATACTTTGATTTTAGAAATATTGATGAATTCAAAAAAATCTTTCAGGAGTTTACAAAAAATAATAAAAAGTAAAATGCCAAGAACTGAAATAAAATGAGAATAACAATTTCTGGTGTTCCAGGTTCAGGTAAAAGCTCTGTATCAAAACTTTTGGCTA
>CAYLQM010000027.1:0-10691 GCA_964386095.1 uncultured Methanosarcinales archaeon | reverse complement strand
AAAAAAGGAAGCTTGAAAAAATTAACAATTGCCCATACAAAGATACTCAAAAAGAGCAATAAATACATAAAATTTAATTCAAGCTTTGCATAATAATTCTTTTTAAGATAGGAATAAGTGCTGAAAACTAAATATCCAAGGAAAGCAGAAACAATTCCTGAAAAACCAAGAAGATTTTTATTCTTAGGGAAAGTAGCTATAGGTAGTAATGAAAGTATAAACGGAAGCATTAAGAAAAGAAAAATTGACACAAAATACAGCCTTTTCCTATTATGTTCTGTTTTAAACAAGAAGAACATAATTAACAAATAAGAGCTAAGGTTGCTGAATAAATGCCAGAACGTTGTATGAACATAGTTTGAGAAAAATATGCTCAAAACTGTAGGATTATTAGTATTTAATATCAATATGCTTTTTTGCGGTAAAAGATATATTAAAATCATAAAAAAGGGTATTATGATAAAAAATAATATCCAATCTTTACCTTTCCAAGTTTTAAAGTTAAAGCGTTTGCTTATCATTTTTAACAAGTCAGATTTAAATTATTTAATTTTTTCCGATGTAATTACAGGTAAAAAAATAAAATTAAAGTCTTCCAGCATTGTTTAATCTTGTTCTTTTCTCTTTCAAACTCTTTTTGTCGCTTCCTATATTCTTCTTTTTCCTTAAGTGTCCTTGATATTTATTATAGCCTAATTCTTTTAAGACATTACGATATTCTTTTTCATAGGTTTGCCTTAAAAGATAAAAATCTGTCCTTGAAGCAACTTGTGTTGGTGGATTTTTTATAAAGTATTCTATCGGGTGTAAAGAAGTGAACAAAGTTTGTTATTCAGAAAAATAGAATTTATTCTTTTCTGTACAGCAAATCTTCCGCGTTTCTATCAATCAGCAAAGGCAAGTCCAAAGCATTCACTTTTTCAACAATTTCTTCGGGTGTTTTTATCTTTTCTAAAGGATATTTTGCCAATTTAGTTGGGTCCAAAAATATGATATCGATGGAATAATCTGGATTTATATGAATCGCCTTCAGATAAGCGTGTCTGTAAGAATCAATTACATCGCTTGTTATCCCGAATCTCCAGTTACTAAATTTATCCGGATAAAGTTTTTTAAGATACTCATTAAGATAATGAATTGAAAGGGCGGAGTAGTCAGTGCATTTCCCACTCATGCTTTTGGTTAGTTTCTTTTGGAAGATGTTCTCAACCGCGTTGTCTAAATCTTGGTATTCTTCAATAATATATCTTGAGAAGTAAACTGAGAATAGTATAAGCTCTCCAGTGCTGAGTTCTCCCAAATCAGCTCCTTTGACAAGCTTTTCTAATCCATTTGAATTGCTGCGTCTTGATAAAAGTTCAAGAGTTCTTTTAGATGCCAGGTCATAAAATAATTTTTTTGATTTAATAGGAAGGTACTTTTTTAGCTCTGAATATGAACATCCCTTTGGTTCTTGCAATAGCAACTCATAAAAATTATGCTTTAAGTCTAATTTTTCCAGTTCGTTAGGAGGAGTTTTGTATTCTTCATCCACGATAGTGAGCAAATCCGCAGGTTCTCTTATTGTCGATTTTAAGGTTAGTTCTACCGCGCACATCAATGCAGTTCTTGTTGCTTCAAAAGCCCTCAACATTTTCTTTTTATATTCCGGGCTATTTTCATGAAGATCCGTGATAAATCTAATTATTGCGTCATAATTTTTAAGAAAATCAATCGTATCAATCTCAATCCATGAATCTAAAGGATCATTGTACAAACTCAATTCAGATTGATGAAACACTTCCTTAACGAATTTCTGCAATTCTCTATTTTGAGGAGGTTCATAGTTTTCTAATAAAAAAGAAGTGGTAAACCCGACATTTCCATTATTGGAATAACTCGTTCCTGAAAAAATTCGAATGCACCCAAAGTTCTCAAATAAAACACTGTTGACATAAGAGAAATCAATACCTAAAGGAAAGTTTAGAAATCCTTTATGAAGCTTAAAAAGATAATTTTCAGGGTTTTTTCTCAGGTCATCTATTGAAATTACCCTTGTATTGTATTCTTTCTTTATATCAGGCACATATTTTGAAAAGCCGTAGGAGTTTACAACATCTATGATTTTCAGACCCTCAATAGCTGCTTTTCGTGTGCTTGGGTTTACATCAATGGATAACTCATGCAAATATTCATCAATTTTATGCTCGAGATTCTTTTTCTTAATATGAGATTCCAAAAACTCTTTAAATTTCCTATCTTCAAGTTGTCTTTGTTCTAACTCGCTGATTTTCTGTTTAAGCGCTTCATATTCTTCTCTGGTTACCGGCAAATTTGCTTCATTATTGGATGAAGTTTTTATTAAATTGAATAATTTCTTGAAGATGTTCATGAAAATGAGAAAATGCAACAAATTTTATAAATGTTATGTTAAAGTAGTAAAAACTTTCTAGAATTCAGAATACGATTTGCTCTCTCCAACACTTCTTTAAAATCCGAGATTAAAAGCTTTCTTTTGGCTTCATTAAGACTCATCCATTCAAAATCCGGCAATTCAACAAGATTGTTGCTTTTAAATAAGAAAAGATGAATCTCCTGCAAAATTTCACCATAGGGTGCTATTTCTAAGTAATCCTTGTAGTCAATAAAATCGCCCTCCAAACCCAATTGCCTAAGTTCTTTTGACAAAACATTAAATTCTCCTTTGAAATCCTTAAGTCTTACTTTATAAAAACTCCACCAATTGTTCTCAAAATCAAAATTCATTAAAAATTTTCTTTCCTTTGCATTCTCATAAAAGATAACGACGCCAGCAAATTTTTGTTTGTCTATTCTCATGAAATCACCTGATGAGTTTTAATCTGCGCGCGAATTGTTTTAAATATCTGAATTATCTATTCGGGCAGGGGTTATTTAAATATTTTATTTAATTATCTGAATTATCTAAAACTCTCACTTTTTAATAAGAATTGGATGTTTGTGAAGATTTTTAAAACTTAATTTTTGATTCATTTGAGATAAGTGTGTTTGATAAAATATAATTTTAATAATCTTATTTAGATAATATCTTTTAAGTAAATATAAAAATATTTTCTTTTTTATTATATTTTTTAATAAAAAATTAAAAGATATTTTATAAAATATTTCAATATTGAAATAAATATTATGGTGCTATAAAAATTATTTAATTAAACCAAAAATGTTTAATACTTTTTAAGAATCTACTTTACAAGCGATTCTAAGAATTCTGCATTCTTTTTATGCGCTTTGTAAAAGTCCGCCAAGTCTATAATAGGTTCAAAATTCCCACGAAGAATATATTTCTTGCATCTCAGAATCCCGCAGTATATTGGATTTGTTATAATATGATAATATGTTGATTTCGGAATCGCTAATCGAAAACAAGTTCTCTTATAACTTACTCCATTTAATCTATCCTTGAATATTTCCCTCACTTTTTCGGCTCCTTCGGGATCTATGGACAGTTTTTTATCGACAACTTTATAACCCAATGGGGGTCTGGCCAGGAATTCCTTAGAAGAAATCTTTTTCTCAAAAGCCAATCTAACCCTCTCTCCAACCATGCCTCGTTCTAACTCCGCAAAAACGCCTATTATTTGCATAAACGCGTTACCTATAGCGCTGGTTGTATCTATTGGTTCAGTTGCTGAAATAAAGTTTACATTTCTTTTTTTGAAATCATCAAGGATTGTAACCAAGTCTTTAAGATTTCTTGAGAATCTATCAATTTTGTAAACGATTATGTTCTTGAATTTGCCATCGTTAAGCTCTCTAAGCATTTGCTGCAAAGCGGGTCTTTTCAATGAACCAGCACTGTATCCTTCATCAATGTAATAATCATAAATTTCCAAGTCTTTTGCTTTACAAAAAGCAGTTAATCTATCTTTCTGTGCAGCAATGCTTATACCTTCTTTTGCTTGCTCTTCCGTAGAAACCCTAATGTATATTGCCGCTTTTTTTGAGATATCTGATTTAGAAAGGGCGCTTTTTTGATTCATTTTAGCTTGTTTTCAAAGATTTTGTTCCAATAAGGGTTCCCTTATTGGAAATCTGCGCAGGCGGATTTTATAAAACTTTCGAAAAATAGCATATTCCTGCATTTCTTAAATCTTAAATCTTATTTTCCTGGCTTGATTTCAAAATCAAAAATGTTTAATTAAATCACAAAATTTAAGCGAGCCAAATAATTTTAAATCCAAACAATTAATTCAAGGCCATAAGATTTAATGCTATGAAATTGCAAACTTAAAGAAATAAAAGAAACAATGTGTGCATTTAACAAACAATTGTGTTAAAGAATATTGTCTGCTTAATTTCACAGGAAACCTGTTTTTACCCATTAACTTAATCTATTTATTTTAAACATTGCCTGTCGGATTTTAAAAATTCTAAATTTGCGAGTTTAATGCTGATCATTTGATATATAATATCACATAATTTTAAATGCGAAATTTTTCAATATTGAAAGTAATTGCTGCTCAAAAAGTAATCTGTTAACAATACGATAAAGGAGTATATGAAAATCCGCCAATTTAGAAAAAAATTTAATAGTATTTTATTAACAATATTATAAAATATCTTTTAAAAAGAATATATTTGATTTCATAATCAGTGCCAAAATCCAAATCAACGCAAACGGTATTAAAAGGATTTAGTAAAGGAAATTAAAAATTTTTGCGATTACTTAAAAAAGTGAGAGTTAAATTTGCAAAAGTATTTTATACTTTATTTAACTATGAATTTTTATGGTTTTAAGACGCATAAATAAAGTACTGGAATCGCATGGACTCAGGCCCTCGGGAAGAATTGACAAGGGATTAAGCAAACTCGAAAAGTTCTGTTTAATTGAATACCTAAACATAAAACAAGACGATTTCTACAAATTAAAGGAGGGTAAATTAATAGTTATGAAAGAGGCATTGCCTTGGCCGCTTAATTATATTTATCTTTCAAATCCAGAGATACATAAAAAAAGTGAGTCAAAATTGAGGTTATTTTTAGCCAATCAAAAAATTTGTTTTGAAGGCATAAAACCTTCCCAAAAAGAATTAAGAAAGTTATACAAGGTTGCGGAATCCCTCGATGTTTCCAATTATCAAGAATGCTTTCATTATTTTTCTATTCTTAGACTTTATTCTTCATATTGTGTAAAGAAATTCACGCGGAAGGAATTGACTGAAAATAAAATAACGCTTTCGCAAATCGTATCAAACGCAATAGAACATTTACGCAGTTCAGACAAGGATTTTCTTTTGATTCAATACAAAACGCCCAAGAACATACATGTTAGACAACAAATCGCTGAAAATTATGAAGGTATTGCTTTGTACAACCAGTTCCATAAAAAAATCGTGATAAACAAGCATCTTTATAACAAGAATGCTGTTTTGTTTTTTCCTTCAAGATCGTCTGATAGGATTCACGATATCTACTTGTATAATATCCCCGTGAATTCAGAAAAATTTAATCCTTACTT
Source organism: uncultured Methanosarcinales archaeon (assembly GCA_964386095.1). Taxonomy (GTDB): domain Archaea; phylum Nanobdellota; class Nanobdellia; order Woesearchaeales; family JASKKU01; genus JASKKU01. Next base: position 5,215 of record CAYLQM010000027.1, on the reverse strand, counting down.
TGATTGGTCAAGATTCTACGTTAGAAGCACGGTTGAATACAAGAATTTCCTTGAGATTTCCGCTACGAAAAAGAGCAATATCCCCTGTTATATTACTGCTCCCGAAACCGCTTCTTTAATTTGGGTCTTTTTAAATCTAAAAGAAACTAAGTTCACAACCCCCATTCTTCTGCCCGATAAGAACTTCAGAAAGAAAATTGGAATACTTAAAAAAAGTCTTGTCTATGACCCGGTATTCAGGGATTATAGAGCTTTAAACAAAGCAGAATTAGAAATGTATTCTGTGAGATTGTTAAAATACGATTCTTCTTTAAAACTCATGTCTGAAATCATTAAAAAAGAAAAGAAAAAATAACTTTACTCTCTTTTGTACTTTACAAACAATCTGTGCTTTTCCGGTTCGGAAAGTTCAATAATTACCCTCTTTATTAACATTTCAACAATATCAGGAAGTTGTTTAATTCTTCCCCTCATATCTTCAAAGCTCTCAAAAGGTTTTTCATCCCTGGCTTCAATAAGCTCCCACATTCTCTTTTTTCCCAAACCAGGCAATAATTCCAAAGAATGCATCCTGGTCGTCAAAGGTTTTGCGCTGTTAAAAAATTCAACGAAATCCTGCTCTCGTTCTTTTATAATTTGTTCAATCGCGTAAGGCAATTCGTTTTTCGCAGTTGCCGTTAATTTATCGTAACTTATCATTGAAGAAACATGATGAATTTTATCTCTTTTGCCTTCCCCTATATAAACAGGTTCATGAGGTTGCAGAAAAACATCTTTTTTAGGAACTAACTCGAGCAAAGCCAAGTTCTTTTTGCCTATAGCTTGCGCTATTGGTTTTTTCAGGTAACTTGGTCTTGTGTCAAAAGGATAACCGTTAGGAAGGAAGTCTAAAACAATTGCATACTCTTCCCTATCGGTATCTTTAGTCCTTGAATCTCCAAATCTCCTTGAAGGCCGAGGTTCCATAAATTTAAGATTATCCTTATAGTTTTATAAAGTTTTTGATTGATTTAAAAATTAAATAACACTAAATAACAAAAAGTGATTTTTAGTTTAAAACCTAAGAATAAGGCAAGTTTTTTAAACCTACATTTAAATAACTTTAGTATGATGTTTGAACAAAGCCTAAAAATTGATTATGATACTATAAAAGCATTAAGCGTCAAGAAACGATTGGAAATTATCGAATTATTAAGCCGGAAAAGTTTAACATTATCTGAGATTGCTGATCTTTTGGATATTTCAGTAGCCACAGCTAAACAACATTTAGATACTTTGCTAGGCGTTGAGTTGATTGAGAAAGAAAAAACAAACAGAAAATGGAAATATTATAAGCTTACTCCTAAAGCCAAGAGATTGTTCGTAAAAAGTGAAACGAGTGTAACTTTTGCTCTCTTTGCCTCTTTAATCTTAGCAATAATTTCTTTTGTTAAATACATTTCAAATTATTTTTCCTCTACTTCAGAACCTGTGCTGGAAGAAAGTCTTATGCTCAAAGCGGCATCGTCTGAAATTCCAATGGGTGGCTCTGAAGCAGCAAAAAATATCATAAAAGCTCCAATCCCATTCAACTTTTATCTTGTTTTAGGCATAATTTCCTCGATTGTTTTTGTAATCATCCTTGTCTTAAAATTTTATTCGCATGCAAGATTTAAAATAGGAGGTGTTAATAAAAATGGAAATGAAAAAAGAACATAAAGTTAGTTCGGGTTTAATATTGCTGAATTTCGTTGCAACAGTGTTAATCCTGCTAATTGTTGCGCAATTAGGTAGTGTGGAACACAGGAATTATGAACTCGCAAATGAGGGACTTACTGTAAGTCAAGAAGAAGAAAAAGAAGTACTACCAGATGAAGTTACTGTGGTTCTATCGATCATAACAGAAGGTGAGAGTCCGCAGGAAGTTATAGCTGAAAATACTGAGATAAACAACGAGTTAATAAATTATTTCAAAGGCAAATACGAAGTTGAAACCACGTCATATCGATTAAACAAAAAACAAAAATGGGATAGAGAAAATAACACCTTTATTGATGTGGGTTATGTTGCGCAGAACACAATCAGTATTACCTCGAAAGAGCTTGATAAAACAGGGGAAATCATCAACTCAGCGATTTCTTTAGGAGCAAACAGCATTAATAACATTCACTTTACAGTATCCAATGAAAAACTTAAGGAAGTCCAGGAAGAGCTTTTACAACAAGCCATAGCAAATGCTAAAGAAAAAGCTGAATTCATAGCTAAAGAATCCGGAGTAAAATTAGGCAGGATTAAAAGCATTACACCTTTAGAAGCGCATGTTTATCCAATAAGATATGCTGCTGGTATGGAGGGACTTGTAGAGGAGAAAGCCATACCTCAAATTGAACCTGAAAAACTAACAATCAGGTACAGCGTGAACATTGTGTTTGAGATTGATTAAATTTTTTATTTTGTTTTTATTTTAATTTCCAAAGTGCAAACATTTAAAAAGTCTTTATAATGAAATTTAATTATGAGAGTTCATGTTCTTGGTGCAGCAAAGGTTGTAACTGGCTCCTGTTATCTTGTTGAAACTAAAAAGAGCAGGATTTTGATTGATTGCGGGATGTTCCAAGGTCCAAAAGAAACAACCAAGTTAAATTACGAACCTTTTAGATTCAATCCCAAGGAAGTGAGTGATGTTATTTTAACCCATGCACATTTAGATCATTCAGGACTTCTACCTAAACTTGTAAAGTATGGCTTCTCCGGTAAAATTTGGACAACCTCGGCAACCAAAGATTTGACTGAAGTAATATTAAAGGACACTGTGCACATACAATATGATGATTTGAGGGACATCAACAGAGTGAGGATTAAAAAAGGTTTACCGCCTTTGAAAGAACTTTATTTTGCAGAAGATGTCGACAAGGCAATTAAACTTTTCAAAACAGTTTCTTATGATAATTTGTATAAGATAACTGAAGATGTTTCAATACGATTAAGAGATGCTGGACACATCCTTGGTTCTGCAATAATTGAGATGTTCATTGAGGAAAATGGAAAAACCATTAAAGTTGTATTTTCAGGCGATTTAGGCCAATGGAATGTGCCAATTGTCAGGGATCCTACATTAATAAATTCAGCGGATTATGTGTTCATAGAATCTACTTACGGAAACAGACTTCACGAAGATGTACCTTTAAGAGAACAGCTTCTTTTAGACGCAATTGTTACGACTTTTGAGAGGAATGGCAAACTGATTATACCAAGTTTCGCAATAGAACGAACGCAGGAATTATTGTACTATTTCCACAGATTTTTGAATCGGGGCAAATTTCCAGAAGAAGAGGTTTTTGTTGACAGCCCTTTAGCAATAAAAGCTCTTGAGGTATTCAAGAATCACAAAGAGTGTTATGACAAAGAAGCATTAAATGAGTTTAAATCTATCTTTGGGTTTCCAAATTTAAGGTTGCTAAATCGAAAAAGCGAATCAAAGAGGTTAAATGACTTTGATGAACCTGCAATAATCATTGCTGGGAGCGGCATGTGCACCGGAGGCAGGGTTGTGCATCATTTAAGGCATCAATTGTGGAAAAAGGAGAACATGATTCTATTTGTGGGGTATCAGGCCGAGGGAACACTCGGAAGAGAAATTGCTGATGGAAATCGCGAGGTTGAAATTTTAGGCGAGTTAGTTGAAGTAAATGCTGAAGTGCGAAAAATAGAAAGTTTCTCGGCGCACGCAGACGCGCGGGAACTCGTTAGATGGATTGAAGGGTTTAAGAATAAACCTAAAAAAGTGTTTATTACCCACGGTGAAGAAAATGCTGCAAATGCTTTAAAGAAACAACTTAGCAATTTTGGATTCGATTGTTATGTTCCTTCCTTGAATGAAACGATTGAGTTAAAAGAATAAAAGACCAATAAGTTAAAAGAAAGAAAGATTAATCGTTCTTCATTCACTAGGGTCCATAATCCTTCCCATAAACAAAATAGCTCCAGTATCTTTTTCTTGGATTATGAAGATAAAAGGATGATCTGCTTTAAAAATCCTATGATGGGCAGCTGATGTGAAGGTAAAAGATATAGCAGTTGCAGCAGCGGCTTCTGTTCCTTGTTCATCAACTTTTACATAAGCCTTATGAAACATATCAAATATAAACAAATCTTCTTTTTCAGTCATCCTTGAAAAATTTGCTTCTTCTGGTGAAAAAGGCGTTGATATTCCTAATGACTTTAGAAGTTTTTTCATAGAATACCCTGTATTAACTTCAAATTTTGGGATATAAATTTCGTCTAACCTTATTTTTTTCATCAGATTTTTATACTCAGAAAGCTTTTCTATTGTTAAAGGTTCTATACTTTCAATGTCTTCCTTAGGCAATAAAATCAACATTGAAAGTTTATCATTCTTATAAGGCAACTCTAAAATTTGTAAATCACTTGTCTCGGCATAATTAAATTTTGCTTTATCTGATTCCATATACATCATTAGGACTTTTTTAACGCCAGTAGGAGTCTTAAAATCTCGTTTCCTTGTATTAATTCTCTTAAACTTCCATTCCCAATATCCTTTAAAATAAATTGCATTTGTAAGAATGACTCTTGTTGAATTATCCAAAGAACCCCGTGGAAGCAAGTTCTTAATTTTGTTATTAGTTCGTTCTTCTATAAAATCGTTAATTATTTGCCTTGATTTTTCAGGTTCTCTTTCAAAATCAAGATTTGCTGCATTACCACCATAATAATTCTTAATTGCAGTTAAATAATCATCAAGTAGCTGATAATCTTGTTGAACCCACAACGCATTCGCGGTACTTAATTCAAAAGACCCCTCGTGTGTATTAATTGTATTATAAAGAGCTGCAAAATTTGGTCTCAGAACATTATAGTCTGGAAAATGAAGAACTGACTTTATTTCTTCTGCGGTTTGAGCATTTGCACCCTCATAAGTCATTGCCAATGCAGAAAAAAGGCTGTAAGGAGAATAAAAAATATTTCCTTCTTCGGTTTTACTTAATTCAGAGTAAAGGTCTAATGCAAACTGATTATTGACATTTACTATTTCTTTTATTCCTTCTGGTGTTGAACCCGTTTCATTTGCTTTAGGTAGTTGAGTCGGCCCTGAAGGGTAAAGAAAAAATACAATTGCAAAGGTTATTACAACTAATATTAAGAGCGTTATTCCAATTGTTGAGAGTTTCATATCCCCAAAAATATTCTTGTACATTTATAAAAATTTCTAAAGTTT
>CAYLQM010000026.1:0-11232 GCA_964386095.1 uncultured Methanosarcinales archaeon | reverse complement strand
GAAACTAAAGCGGAAACTAAAGAAGAAACTAAATCTCTTGAAAATGAGGAGTCATCCAAAGATGCTGAAAATAAGGAAAACAAAGAGGAGTGAAAATGGTGCGTGGAAAATCTCAGCAAAGAACCGCTCAGGAACGAAAAGGAGTAGTTTTTGATGAAGCTGTCCCTGCCAAAGTTGAGGAGATTGTAGGCAGGACAGGTATGAGAGGTGAGGCTACTCAAGTTCGAGTTAGAATCCTTGGCGGAAGAGACGAAAACAAGATTATCCGAAGAAATGTCAAGGGGCCTATAAGGGTGGGAGACATTCTTATGTTGAGAGAAACCGAAATTGAAGCAAGACCTCTGAATAAGCATAAAAGGTGAATTCAATGAAATGTTCTTTCTGTAATAAAGAAATTCCTTTTGGACAGGGAAAAATGGTCGTTTTAAAGAATGGAAAGAAACTTTACTTTTGCTCTAGCAAATGTGAAAAGAATGCTTTGAAACTTAAGAGAAATCCTGTTAAATTTAAGTGGAGTCGCGCTTGATTTGCTGGTTTTTGCCCAAGTTTTTTCAGCTTTTGTTTTTATGTTTCATGAGAGGTGCAAATATGATTCAAAGAACTTTGGTTTTGATAAAACCTGACGGGGTGCAAAGAGGTTTAATGGGGAGGATTATACAGAGATTTGAAGATGCGGGATTGAAAATTGTTGGCATGAAAATGGTGTGGATTAACGAAGATTTTGCCAAGAAGCATTACGAGGAACACATAGAAAAAGATTTCTATAAGTCATTAGAGGAATTCATAACCTTTGGCCCTGTTCTGGCTATGGTACTTGAAGGCGTGTATGCTGTAGAAGTAGTACGGAAACTTGTGGGACCTACTGAGCCAAGGGCTGCAGCTCCAGGAACAATCCGAGGAGATTTTGCACACATGTCTTATGATTTCTCAGATTCGAAAGGGATTGGTTTGAAGAACATAATTCATGCATCCAGTTCCGAAGAAGATGCCAAGAGAGAAATTGAATTATGGTTCTCTGAAGATGAGATACATTCTTATAAAATTGTCCATGAGATACATTCAATGGGGTGAATAAATATGGCTAAAATGATTGATATGATCAAGAAGATTATTAAAGACCCAAAGTGTATTAGGAATATAGCTATTGCAGCTCATATTGATCACGGCAAGACAACTTTTTCAGATAATCTTCTGGCGGGCGCTGGAATGATGTCTGAAGAATTAGCAGGTAAGCAGTTGGTTTTGGATTTTCATGAGGACGAGAAAGCTCGAGGGATTACTATTGATGCTGCAGCTGTTTCTATGGTTCATAATTATGAAAGCAAAGGGTATTTGATTAATTTGATTGATACTCCGGGACACGTTGATTTTGGCGGAGATGTTACGAGAGCTATGAGAGCAGTAGATGGAACTATTGTATTGTGTTGTGCCGTTGAGGGTATTATGCCTCAAACCGAAACTGTGTTGAAACAGGCGTTAAAAGAGAGGGTTAAGCCAATTTTATTCATAAACAAGGTTGACAGATTGATTAAAGAGCTTAAGCTTACTCCTGAACAAATGCAACAGAGATTTGTTAAGATTATAGCAGATTTGAACAAGTATCTTGCGTCTATTCTTCCTGATGAACTGAAAGGTAAGTGGAAAGTTAGCGTGGAAGACGGTTCAGTATGTTTTGGTTCGGCATTTCACAATTGGGCGTTATCTGTGCCCTTTATGAAGAAAAAAGGGATTACTTTCAGGGAAATCATTGCAGCATATGAAGACCCTGATGATAATGCCTACAAGAAACTTGCTAAGTCCGCTCCTTTACACGAAGTTGTTCTGGATGCAGTTATTAAGCATTTGCCGAATCCCGTAGATGCACAGGGTTATAGAATTAAGAAGATTTGGCATGGAGATTTGGAATCTCCGGAAGGTAAAAGTTTGCTTACAGCAGATGCGAATGGTCCATTAGCTATGGTTGTTACAAAAGTGGTTGTTGATCCTCAAGCAGGCGAAATTGCCACTGCAAGAGTTTTTTCCGGGACGGCTAAGAAAGGCGAGCAGGCATATGTTGCCGGAAGCGATACACCATCAAGGTTGCAGCAGTTGTATATTTACAATGGTCCAAAGAGGGATATTATTGAAGAAGTTCCAGCAGGCAACATTGTTGGAATCTCTGGAATTAAGACTTTTCCAGGAGATACAATTACCAATAAAAAAGACTTGACTCCTTTTGAACAGATAAAACATTTGTTTGACCCAGTGATTACAAAATCAATTGAACCTCAGAATCCGTCAGACTTGCCTAAGATGATTGAGGTTTTGAGGGTTATTTCCAAGGAAGACCCAAGTGTTAAAGTAGATATTAACGAGGAAACCGGCGAGTATCTTATCTCAGGCATGGGAGAACTTCATTTGGAGGTTATTGAAAATCGTATAGTTAGCGAAAAGAAGGTTTCTATTAAAAGCTCACCTCCAATTGTTGTTTACAGGGAAACTGTTACAAAACAATCTCCCGAGATGGAGGGTAAGTCTCCAAACAAGCACAATAAACTTTACTTTAAGGTTGAACCTTTATCTGAAGAACTTAAACAATTGTTGAAATCGGGAGAGGTTTCGGATATGAGAATTAAGAAGAAGGATGAACAGGTGTGGTCTAAGCTTGAAGCAGCAGGGATGGATTCAAAGGAATCAAGAAAGGTTGTGGATATTTTCAAAGGAAACCTGCTTATTGATGGTACCAGAGGTATTGTTCATATTGGAGAAATCATTGAAATGGTAATGGATATGTTTGAGGATGTTATGTCTGCAGGGCCTTTAGCAAGAGAACCAGCTTTTAATATGAAGGTTACTTTAGTCGATGCGGTGTTGCACGAGGACGCTATTCACAGAGGTCCTTCTCAGATTTATCCTGCTGTAAGGGACGGCATCAGATACGCAATTATAAATGCGGCACCTTTATTACTGGAACCGCTGCAAATACTAAGATTTGAAGCACCTGTTGATTATTTAGGAGAAATTTCGAAACTAATCTCAAACAAGAGAGGTCAATTATTAGATATGAAGCAGGAAGAACAGCATGTAGTTGTGCTGGGCAAACTTCCTGTGGCAGAGATGTTTGGGTTGTCTAATGAGTTAAGGTCTTCTACTGGAGGCAGGGGTTATTTCTCTTTGGTTGATCAGGTGTTCGAACCATTGCCTTACGAGTTGCAGGATAAGATTAAGAGACAAATCAGAGAAAGAAAAGGCTTGAAGCTTGATGAAGAGATTGCAATGCCTGCATAAATCTTTTTGTTTTTATTTTTGGTTTTTGTTTTTTATCTCTTTCTTTAAATGATTCTAAAATCATTCTTTAAATTATAAATTCTCTATTTTTTAATTCTTCATTTTTGGTTTTAGTCGGAGTTTTGATTTGATTTCGATTTTGAAAAAGTTTTTATATCTCTTGAAATAAACGCTATTTGGTGTAAGTATGTTAAGCCTGAAATTTATACGCGAAAATCTTGAATTGATGCGGGAGACTATTGAAAGAAGAAAAGATGAGGAGATGATGAACGCATTGAATGCCTTATTAAAAAAAGATGAGGAATGGCGTTCTGTTAAGAAGCAGGTTGATGAATTGAGGCATAAGAGAAATCAAATTTCTATGCGTATCAATGAATTGAAGAAACAGGGTAAAGATTTTTTTAGTTTACTTGATGAAGCAAAACAGATTCCAAAACAAATTGCTGAGCATGAAAAACGAATGGACGAATTGGACTCAGAAATTAAATCTTTGTTGCGAAAGATACCTAATGTTATGCATCCAGAGGTACCTTACGGCGAATCCGATAAAGATAATGTTGTCAAAAAGAAGTGGGGCATTAAGCGAAAGTTTAATTTTAAAGTCAAGAACCATGTAGAAATACTTGAAAATTTGGGGCTCGCTGATTTTGATGCGAGCGCAAGAGTTTCTGGTAGGGGATTTTACTTTATTAAGGGAGATTTAGCTAAACTTAATCAGGCCTTAATAGCATATGCGAGAGATTTCATGGAGAGCAAAGGTTATCTTTATATTGAACCGCCTTTGCTGATTGAAAAAAGAGTTATTGAAGCAGCGCTTGATTTGACAAATATTCAACAGTCTATTTATGAAGTTAAAGACTCAGACTTGTGTTTGATAGGCACTTCTGAACATGCTTTGTTGGGCATACACGACCATCAGATTCTTGATGAGAAAGATTTGCCGTTGAAGTATTATTCTTATTCCATGTGTTTCAGGAAAGAGATTGGAAGTCATGGAATTAATGAGAAAGGATTGTGGAGAACTCATCAATTTAATAAAGTTGAACAGTTCATTTACTGCACAAAAGAACAAAGCTGGAATATGTTCTTTGAGCTGTTGCAGAATTCCGAAGAGATTCTGCAGGGCCTGGAATTGCCTTACAGGGTTATTGAAATCTGTACTGGGGATTTGGGCATTTGGAAAGCAAGGTCTATGGATTTAGAGGTTTGGAGGCCAACAATCAACGATTATGGTGAGGTTATGTCTTTGTCAAACTGCACTGATTATCAGGCAAGGGACCTTGAGATAAGGGTTAGGAGGAAAGATGGAAATTTGGAATATGTTCATACTTTAAATGATACGGCGCTGGCAACTTCAAGGATTATGGTGGCGATTATTGAGAATTATCAGAACGAAGATGGCACGATAACTGTCCCAAAAGTTTTGAGAAAGTACATGAACGGACAGGAAACAATCCCTGCAAAGAAAAGTTTTAAAGTTTGATTTTGGATAAGACCTCTTTTAATTTGTTTATTTCATTTTCATTTATTGCGCATCCAGTTAATTTCACTCCCCATAATAAGCCCGTAATGAGATGCTCTTTGAAATTCTCATCAAGTTCTTTCATCTCGTTAGGGAAGTATTCTCTAAACAATCCCAGTTCATAAGCAACAGTTACAAGTTCCGCAGATCTGATAATTTTGATATTTTTAGTAAGCTCCTGGAATTCTTCTGCTCTGGAACTGTCCATTTTTATCTTTCTGTGAAGTTTCCTCTCGAGCCGTTCCTTAACCTTTCCTGGTTCTTCAATCAGCAAGGTTGTGGTCCTTTCATCTACGACAATGGCTTCGCACTCGTAAGTTATGGCCAAAGCGACTGTTTCGAGTTCGCCACTGTGCAGTATTTCAATGAATGAATCCCGACTGCTGAAAGTTTTGTTAGCCAAGTGATCGAGTTTTTCATATAACCTTTTTGTTTTGGATGTTGAAGCGATGTTTATGTGCCCTTCAGTTATGAGCTTGAGAATGTTTAAAGCTTCAAGAACATACCGTCTTGTTTTGGTTAAGGGATGGTCTATCAACTCTTTTTTTACAGAATTTGATATCAGGAACTTGCCTTGGTATTGTTCTTTAAGGCGGGGTATTAACCACAAAAGATTGTTAAGCGATAATGTAATCAGAGGCCCTGAATCGAATGCAATGCATTTTATCTTTTTCATTTTCTCAGACCGAATATTTTCTCCGCGATTTTCAATTTATTATTTCTTGAAATCTTTTCTGGTTCTGGTTTGATGTTTCCCAAATAATTCAACAACTCCCATTGAGTTATGTTAAGTATTTCGGCAACCCTTGCCAAAGAAATTCCGTGATCATAAATCTTAACAGCTTTCTTTATTCTGGCTTTTTCTTCAACTTGTTCAACATAATTGTTGAAGTCTTTGTCAATGGTTTCAATCAGTTTGAACAGGGTTGAGATGTATGTCCTAAAAGATTTGATTTTGCCCTCTTTAAGCGTGCTAGATGCTTTTTCCAGAAGAGAGACGACTTTATGTTTTTTCAGGGAATATTTTGTGAAGAGTTTGTATAGGGAATACATCAAGACAGCAATGGATAAACTGTCGTGGTCTTGATAAATGGAAGCGTTGTGGATAACATGATTTGACAATTCTGACAAGCTAACATACATCTCTTCGTTGATTAATGAAATTGCTTTGTTTAACACTGCCAAAATGTCCTGTTTTATTTGTTGATTCATTTTTTTGTTTAGGAATTCGCTCATTATAATGATATTTTAAATAGAATGATTTATATATTTTACTTAGTGTTTTTAATTTTTATGTGGTTTAATAAATTAAGGCCTTTAAGCAAGGAAACTAAACGCATTCTTGAAGAAATAGAAAACTATTTGATTAAGAATGATTTTAAACGATTGAAAGATTTAGTTGTAAACAGGAAGGTGGTCCTCGCTTTGAAATCGCCAAGAGCCAGGTTTGTTGAGTTTTCTTATCCTTATGTACAGGCAATAGGGAACGATGAGAATATTGAATCTTTTGTTGAATCCGTAAATAATCAATTGAGATGCCAGTTTTATGAACAAGCTTTTAAGCAATTCTTGACAAAAAAAACTTTTCATATTCTTGTTGATGCTCTGGGTTATGATATTGTCGGCTTGGAGGAGATAAAAACAGCATTGATTCTCGCTATTGTTTCTAAAGAACCTGTGCATGTTTTGTTGTTCGGTGACCCTGGAACAGGAAAAACTAAACTGCTTGAGAATGTTAGCCGGCTTGTGAATAAGTGCGTTTTTGGATTAGGTTCAGGTATCAGCGGTGTAGGATTATCTTTGGCAGTTAAGGGAAAGGAAGTTGTGAAAGGATTGTTGCCTATGGCTAATGAGGGCGTTTGTTGCATTGATGAACTTAATCTTATGAAAGAAAACGACAGGGCAGCATTATACTCTGCCATGGAACGCGGGATTGTAAGTTATGATAAGGGTAATCAGCATATTACTTTACCTGCAAAAATTACCTTGTTTGCAACAGCCAATCCCGGAAAAGGCGCAATTCTGTTGAAAGATAAGTCAATAGCAAAGACCCAGCTTCCTTTTGACCCTGCGCTTGTTTCAAGATTTCATCTGATATTTTTCATAAGGAAACAATCCAAGGAGAAGTTTGAGGAAATTACAACGAGGTTGATGAACAATGGCAAGCAAAAGTTTTCGGAGCATAGCTATGAGTTTCTAAAAGAGTTTGTGGATTACATTAAGGATGTTGAACCATATTTTCCCGAAGATGTTAAACAATATGTTTCAAAACTTTCTGTTAAACTCAAGGAGGAGGAAAGCGAGTTTTTTATGCCGTTAACCCCGCGAAAAATTATAGGGCTGGTCAGGTTAGCTGTGTCCTATGCTAAACTTTCCGGTTCAAAAGAGATTAAAAAACAGCATGTAGACTTTGCGTTCGCTCTGATTGAAAAATCTCTCAAGGAGTTTATGATCTAATGTATGTTAGGTTATGATTCAATTTTGTTTTTTTACAGTTTCTTTGTTGATTGATTTTTATATTGGAGATTTGTTTTTCATTATGAGAAATCATTTTCATTTTTGAAAAAACTTTTCTTAAAAGTATACACTTTTCAAAAAAGAAAGATTTAAATATTGTAGTTTTCATTTTTGAAAACCCATGAAAGTTTATGAAATCCTTGTTGACTTGGTGGATGAGAAAATCCTTAATATTTTAGGGTTGTTTGCCAAGAATCCTGGTCAGTCTTTTTACTTAAAACAAATTGCTGACAAAACAGGTGTTAGTTTAACCAGCGTGTTTAGAATTCTTAAGGATTTAATCGAAAAAGGTTATGTGGAAGAAAAGGTGTATGGACCCCAGAAACTTTATGCGTTATCAAAGCTGAAAAAAGGTAAAATGCTGTTGGATATTTTCTCTGTTAAGACCAACGTGATTGATCTGTTGATAGACTTTTTGTCAAAACTGCGCGGGATTGATAAAATCTTCTTATATGGAAAACAGAAACAAGATTCGGCTAATATTATTATAATCGGAGACGCTTTGGATATCAGCGCTATAGATTCGATAGTTACCAAGATTAAACAAGAGCATAATTTCGATATAAAATACATAACTCTCTCACATTCGCAGTTTGAGCAAATGACAAAGATTGGCATGTATTCTGAGCAAAGGAAACAGGTTTTCCCATAACTTTAGTACTCTTTTTAAGTGCTAACTTGTTTTGAGCAACCGCTTTTTATTGAGAAGAGAATGGGGTTTAAGTTTTAGAATATAAAGTTATACTAGTTTCTTAATATTTTTGAAATAGTTTTTCAAAAATAGAAATATTTAAATACTTCTTTAATGAAGAAAATCACAAGGGGTTGGGGTTTAACCAAACGAAGTCCCTGCTAGTTTACACGCTCAGGCGTTTTAAAGGTTTTTTATAAAAAAATTTAAGAGGGGGATAATAAAATGGGAAATTTTTTCGTTGAGAAAGCAGTTGAGAATTCTAAGAAAATGGAACCATTATCTGAAGAAGTAGGTCAAGCAAATATTAAAGTTGTAGGCGTAGGCGGTGCTGGAAATAATATGGCTTCATGGTTACATGATAAGGGTGTTAAGGGCGCTGAGATTATCGCAATTAATACAGACCAACAACATCTTAACATTACAAGTGCGGACATTAAGTTCTTAATAGGCAAAGATTTAACCAAAGGTTTAGGATGCGGCGGTTTCCCTGAGAAAGGCGAAGAGGCTGCAAAGGAACAGCTTTCAGAAATAAAAAGTGCTTTAGATACCCCGGACATGGTTTTCATTTGCGCGGGCATGGGCGGCGGTACGGGCACTGGCGCTGCTCCTGTTGTGGCAAAAGTTTCCAAAGATTCTGGCGCAATTGTTATTGGCGTAGTCACCATGCCTTTCAAGATTGAAAGAGCCAGGATTGATAAAGCTGAGCTTGGGTTGAGCAATCTTAGACGAAATTGTGATACAGTCATCGTAATCGATAACAACAGACTTGTTCAAGTCGCGGGCGAACTGCCTATCAAACAGGCATTTGCTGTGGCAAACGAACTTATTTCTACCATGATTAAGGGAATTGTTGAGACAATTTCTATTCCATCTTTAGTTAACCTGGACTTTGCTGACGTTAGAGCAATTATGAAGAATGGCGGCGTGGCTGTTATCGGCGTGGGTTCTTCGGATACCAACAACAAGGTTGAAGAAGCGGCAAGGCAAGCCCTAGAAAATCCGCTTCTTGATATTAATTACGAAGGCGCAACCGGCGCTTTGATTCACATCCATGGCGGTCCTGATTTAACCTTGGAAGAAGTCAATCGCGTTGGAGAAATCGTAACAAAATCCTTGGATGACGACGCTAATGTTATCTGGGGCGCAAGGGTTACAGATGACATGAAAGGAAAAATTGTGGTGATGACGATTGTTACAGGCGTAAAGTCCCCATGGGTGCTTGGCAAGAACATGAATGCTGAAGAGAGAAAGATTGAACAAAAACAGATTGCTGATGAACTGGGAATAGAGATTATTGAATAAAATCTTCTTGTTTTTATTTTTTGATGTTACTTCTCATTCTTGATAAAAAGATTTTAAATAAAATTAATACGGGTTTGTGATGTTATGGTTTATGTAGTTTGGTATAATAATTCAAGGAGAATTTTTTATGACATCACTCAATTGAGACAATTTCTTAAGACTGTTCCATTGAATTCTGTTAAGATTTTTGAACGGGACAATTTCGGCAATATGAACCCTATTGAACCGGCTAGTTTGTTTGTTGGCAGGAATTTCAACAGGCCTGTTCCGGATGTTGTGATTAATGAAAATGTGAGAGTTAATGAACCGCCACAAAATAGAGAAGAGTTTAGAAATAGATTTAATTCAATTCCTGAACAAGAAGTGTTGAAAAACTCTTTAAACGAAATCCGAACACCAAAGTGGAATGTTCGTAGAACCTTCAGCGCTTTTATTATTAAGATAGTTCTTGTAATCTTTGCCGTGATTGCGGCATATTTTCTTTTGCCCCTGTTATTGAATGCAATATTTTCATAGGCAAATTGTAATTTTTTAAAAAAGAATTAGAAATTTAATCAATCATCTCAATTTCAATGTTTAAACCATCAGGAATGGGGATTCTCATAATCAATCTCAAAGTTCTTTCGTCTATCCCTACATCAATAAGTCTTTTGTGGATTCTCATCTCAAGCCTGTCATAAGTTGCCGTGCCTTCGCCATCAGGACTTTTTCTCGTTGTTATCTTCAGTTTCTTAGTAGGCAATGGTATTGGACCTCGCATTTCAATTCCAGTCTTTGCAATAATCTCTTTGATCTCATTGCATACCTGATTAATCTTATTGACATCTGCACTTGCTAGTTTTATTCTCGCTTTTGGCATTCTGATCAACCTGCTTAGTTTTTCGCTGTTTGACTTATAATGAAAGATCTTTTCATTATAAGCTTACAGATATAAATATAATAAAAAACAAAAACAAAGAGTTAACGTTTATTTTAGATTCAACTCCCGCGCTTTTAAGTCAATGCACATCCCTGCAGCTACAGTCACTCCCGAATCTCTTACTGCAAATCTTGACATGTGCGGAATGTCTTTTTGTCTTTCAATTACTAAAGGCCTTCTTGGAGTTATCTTGACAATTGCTGCGTCCCCGTTCTTTAGAGTTGTAGGATTCTCTTCAAGCGTTTCACCAGTTGCTGGGTTAAGCTTTTTTACGAACTCTGTAAAGGTGCAGGTAACCTGTGAAGTGTGAACATGGAACACAGGCGTGTAACCCACAGTCATAGCGCTTGGATGATTCAACACGACAATTTGAGCAGTAAATTCTTCAGCAAGAGTTGGCGGATTGTCCAAGTGACCAACAACATCGCCTCTCGCAACATCTTTCGAACCAAAGCCCCTTACATTGAAACCGATATTGTCACCAGGAACTGCCTCTTTCATAGCTTCATGGTGCATTTCAATACTCTTAACTTCTCCAATGACGCCTCTACCTTCTCTGCCTGGAACTGCAACGACCTTGTCACCAACTTTCAATTTACCTGTTTCAACCCTGCCAACAGGAACTACTCCTATGCCTGTGATGTTGAAAACATCTTGAATTGGGATTCTTAACGGTAAATCAACTGGCTTCTCTGGAACTTTAAGATCGTTCAAAGCTTCCAACAAGGTTGGGCCATTGTACCAGGACATGTTCTCTGATTTCTTTACGACATTGTCTCCTTTTAACGAGGCAATCGGTATGAATTTGATTTCTTCAGGTTTGAAACCAATGCTCTTTAACAACTTGGAAACATCTTCTTTCACTGCCTTGAATTTAGCTTGATCATAGTTTACCTTATCCATCTTGTTAATGGCAATGATTATCTGACCGATGCCCAGGGTCCTTGATAGAAAAACGTGCTCTTTTGTTTGAGCGTTTACGCCGTCATCAGCTGCAACAACTAAAACGGC
>CAYLQM010000025.1:0-11486 GCA_964386095.1 uncultured Methanosarcinales archaeon | reverse complement strand
TATGTAGGCCAGACTTATACTTATGATGTAAATGCAATTGATGCTGATGATGATACTTTGGTTTATTGGTTGGATTCTGCTCCTGCAGGTATGACCATTGATGATCAAACGGGTTTAATAACATGGCTACCAACAGAGGTTGGAACTTATAGTATTGTTGTTAATGTCACTGATGGCACGAATACAACAACGCAAGAATACACTTTGACAGTTAATAAGAAAGTTTACCTTAGCTTTGAAAGAGTGAAAGTCGAAGTTAATGGGGATTCGGAAACATTGTCTGATGAAGAAAAATTTGAAGTCGAACCAGGTTCAAGCGTAGATTTTAGCTTTAAAATTGAAAATGTTCATCCAGACAAATTAGATATTGAAAACGTGTATGTAGAAGTTTATATAAGGGAAATTGACAGCGAAGACGAGGATGATTTGTATGAAGAAAGTGATGAGGTTGATTTAGACTACGGGGATTATGAGACTCTTGATGTGTCTTTTGATATCCCGTTGCTAGTTGAAGATGACAAATATGATGTGGATGTTTATGTGTACGGAACTGACGAATCAAATTTAGACATTATGGAGGAGAAGCATTATACACTTGAAGTTGAAAAAGATAGATACAACATTTACTTGAAGAATTTTGAGATATTTCCAGAGAAGATAACCTGCACAGGATCAGCAGAACTTGTGGGTAGAATCTATAACATTGGTAGAAATGACCTTGACCTTAGGATAACTGTAACCAATGACGAACTTGGCCTTAATTATCAGAAGACTGTGAGTTTGGACAGCGATCCTTTTGATGAAGACAATGATTTTTTATTGAATGTTCCAATAAGCATAGATTCAGCAAAAGAGACCAAAGATTACAATCTTATGCTAAAGGTTACAGATGAGGATGATAAGATTAATTTAGTTAGATTTTTTAAGTTGTCAGTAGTTAAATGCGAAGAAAAGGAAGAAACTGAAGAGGACAAGGGTACGGAAGACGAAAGTCAGGATTCTGAGGTGGAAGTAGATGTTGGCACAACTGAACCAGTTACACCTCAACAACCAGAACAAAGCACAGAAATTATTTATGAACAGCCATTCACAGAGACGCCGTTATTTATAGCAATGTTGTTTGGAGGATTTTTGCTGTTGTTAGTATTGATTTTAGTGTTAATAATTTTGTTGTTTAGAAAATAAAACCAAAGTTTTTTATTTCTTTTATTTCTCTTGATTCTTATGGCATTATTTATGATAGGTTTAGGATTATCAGTCAAATCTTTGACTTTGTCCGGCTTGGAAAAAATTAAAAACAGTGATTTAATATTCCTCGAAAATTATACTTCAAGATTAGTTGATTTTGATTTGGATTCTTTGAAAACCTTAATCCAAAAGGATGTTATCCTTGCTGACAGGGAACTTGTAGAGGTTAATAACGAAAGAATATTAACTCCAGCAAAGAAAGGCAATGTAGCTTTTCTTGTTGTTGGTGATGTTTTCAGTGCAACAACCCATTCAGCACTTTTTTTAGATGCAAAAAGGCAGGGTATAAAAGTAGAGGTAATAAACAATGCTTCCATCTTAACAGCTATAGGCATAACAGGTTTATCTCTCTATCGATTTGGACGGGTAACTACTTTAGTTTATCCTGAACATAACTATTTTCCAACATCTCCTTATGAAGTGATTGAATTTAATCTAAAGAATAATCTCCATACTTTGATTCTTTTAGATATAAAAAAAGATGGATTGATGACTATAAATGAGGGTTTGCAATTGTTATTAAACTTGGAAAAACGAGTGGCGCATTCTGTTATAAGCAAAAACACAAAGATAATCGGTTGTGCAAGACTTGGTTCAGAAGATCAAGTCATTAAATTTGGTGAATTAGCGAAACTTAAAGATATCAAGTTCGGTAATCCTCCTCATTGTATAATTCTGCCAGCTAAAACCCATTTTATGGAGGAGGAAATCTTGTTGCTTTACAAAGTTTAAATTAAGATTCGTTCTCCGTCAGCAAAAATCTCCGGATTTTTAAACACCTGGTCCAAATGGATTGGTGCGCTAATTGAACCTCCGAATCCAATGTTGCTACCAATGGCTATGTGAGCAGTATTTAACACTTTTTCATCAACGATTGTTGCGCCTATTAGCGTGGAAACAGGATTTAAACCAATACCTACCTCTCCGATGTGATAGACAGTCTCTAATTTATTGTGTTTCAAATAAATATTTCTTAAACTTTTTACGAGCTCTTCACTTTCATTCCCCTTTATGCTTCTTATTCTGCCTTTTTCAATAAGGATTTCAACCGGACTTTTCAAAAGTTTACAGGATTTAGGGGTTCTTAACGAACCATCAATAATGACCCTTCCATTAACTCCTTTTCGTTTTGTAGCATAGTAAATCTCGCCGCCAGGAAGGTTTGCAGATAGGGAATTGCTTTCAAAGATGCCTGAAGAAATGAGGGGCGCTTTCAAAGAAATATCTACCTTTAGATCGGTACCCGCTTTTGTTCTTATGTAAAGAATTTTTTTGTTGAGAAGTTGGGATTTTATTCGCAGGGCTTTTTTGTGTATTAAAGAATAATCAACATTCAACGCTTTTACCAGGAAAGGCAAAGTTTTTTCATTTACGAAACCCAGACTCGGCGTAACAACAAACATAATGTTGTTTGCTTTACAGAATTTTCTAAAAGATACGCCATTAATCTTTTTCATTTTATTCTCCAAATTTACAATGACAATGCTGTTTTTTCGCAGAGAATAAATCCTTTTGCTTATCTCAGTGCCAATATCCTGGTTCTTTGAAAATATCAGAAACGGATAAGCGCCTTTTCTCAACGCTTTCAAATAATAGGCCAAGGATAAGATGTATGGAATCTTACTTTCGTTTGAGCTTGCATAGATTAGCATTTGAACTCCAGGCTTAATCTTGATGCTAAAATTTAACAGATTGTTCAGTTTATATGAAATCTCTTTAGACTGTTCATAGAAACCCTGCATCTTTGCATAATTTATGCTTGAAAGTGTGTCCATATTTAGAAAGCAAAACAAGAGGATTTAAAAAAGTTTTCGAGATTTCTATTCTTTAGGGGGCGCAATCGCTATCAATGAAGAAATTAACATTATCAGAAAAGTCAACGAGAAAGTAACACTCCATGTTAAATCGATTATTCCACCAATGAACAAGAGCGTACTTATAATTAACCCAAACACTGACAACATAAAAAATTTGTTTGGTGATTTTGGAATTTCAAAGTCTTTGAGTAAATGCATAACTTTATGAAAGGATCTCCATTTTTTAAAAGTTTATCTTTAACTTGAAAATAGTTATAGAATAAAAAAGTTTATTGTTCATCCCTTTTTTTCAGATTTCTTGTCTTCTTTGCTCTCCTTTTTTGAAGAAGATACTTTTTTCTTGTTTTCTTTTGTTTTGCTTTTGCCTGCATCAGATTTTTTGACGGTTTTCTTCTTGGTTGTTGAGCTTTTCTTAGTGGTTTTTGTGCTTTTTTCTTCGTTCTTTTTGGTTTTTTCTTTCTTCGTTTCTTCTTTTATTTTTTTGTCTTTCTCTGTGGCTTCAGTGTCCTTTCCTTTTTTTGTTGCTTTTCTACTTTCAAGAGTTTTGTTTTCATTGCTTTCCTTCTTTTCTTTCTTGGTTTCCTTCTTCTTCTCTTCCTTTATTTGGGTCTTCTTTTTGGTTTCTTTCTTTATTTCGGTAGGAACACCGAACAATTCAACAAAACCTATGTTTTTTTCTTTCCAGGCTTTTACTTTAACTTTGTGCGGAGGATTTCTGATACCGTGCTCCCAAACTTTTTCATTTAGAGCTTTTCCAACTTTGATTTCATCGACTTTCAAGTGTTTTTTAATGAATTCTTTGATGAGTACAACTGCTTTTTTAGCTCTTCTGTATCTAGGAACCCTGAGAACTTTCTTCCAGACATTAATAACATAAACCCTTTCAGTATCAGCCATCATATTCACCTCATATCTTTAACTTGGTTCTTCTCCAACTTCTCTTTGTTGTAGTGATTCTTATTGGGTGAACCTTTTTCCCCTTGCCAAATATCTTTGGGATTAACCAAAATGGTGCCCATTTCGTCAATTTGTTCATTGTTGCTAACTTTTTTTTCTTAGCAGGATGTTTATGTTTAGCCATAGGTTTCACCTTAATTTCTTCTTTGATTTAGTTTTATTGGCAGTTGAACTTTTTTTAGTGGTTTTTGTGCTTTTTTCTTCGCTCTTTTTGGTTTTTTCTTTTTTGCTTTCAGAAGAACTTTTCTTTGATTTCGCGATTGTTTTTTCAGGAACTTTAGATTTCCTTATCTCAGCAGCAATTTTATCTAAAAGGGATCTCCCTTTAGGAGTTATGATTCTTCCTTTGTGTTGACTGTCTTCTTTCTTCGTTACGAGGCCTTCTTTCTCTAATTGTTGCAATATTTTCCGAATATGATTCCCTGAAGCTTTGAAGAACTTTTCGGGTTTAAAACCTCTGTTCTTTTTGCTTCCGAATAAAATTCTAAGTTTTGAAACGCCTATCGGACCGCGAACAGCTACTTTTCTAAGTATCGCTGCCGCTCGAACATACCACCAATCTTTTTCCATGGGCGGCCTTTCTTTGCTTTGACCGGTTTTTACAAACTTAGCCCAATCAGCTTCTTTGATATTTTCAAAACTTTTAAGTTTCTCAGCGGTGGCTTTTATTAATTTCTGGGGGTCAACATCATACATAGTTACCATTAATTATCACCTTTTTTCTGCCAAACCCTAAACCTCAGTGTTAGAGAAAAGAGGTTAATTTATAAAACTTTCTCAATTGACCGGTTTGTGCAAAATGGCTTTAGACATGGGCTTTAGAAAAGTTTAAATATTTATGTAATCAATATCCGGACTGGGTGAAAATATGGTTTTTAAACATAAAGACAAAAATGAAAGTATAGACTCGCTCGTTAATGCGTTGGACAAACTTTATGAGCATTTTAAGCCTGAAAATCAAGCAAAGCTTATGTATCATGAATTTGATGTTCATATGAACGCCTATAAATCAGTATTGGATAACCTCAAACTTTCAGAGGATGGAAAACTAAAAGAAGAAAATGTTGATTCTATTCTTGAAGATTATCTTTTAAACTTTTTAAGCTCGGCTCATGGCGAAAGAGGGAATCAAATTGCTTCTGAACTAAAAAAACTATTTGAAGAACAAAGATTATCTAATGATGAGAGGTTTGAACATCTTTCAAAAATCCTTCCAAATTTAGTAGGAATATCTGCCGAAGCAATTAGACAGGCTAGAACTCAATTGAAAAATCGTGTCAAATACTCAAAGTATAGGGGTGAGGACTTTAAGAAGGAATTCGGCTATCATCTACACAAGACTTTTCACGACCTTATTGAAAGCGAGCATCCTTTAGTTCAAGCGCACAATTCTAAAATGTTTAATGATTACGTTCTCTCAGTGCCGGATTATTATCATCCAGGCGTTATCGCAGAAGCTTTGAAAAAGAAAGGACCCGAATGGAATTTGTATGTTAAAGAATCAAACAAGGCTCGTACATTGCTTCCAGTGGATTTGTATCAAATAATGCCTACCATAGCCCAAGGCAGCAATCTTCCAGATTACCTCCAAGACAAATATGGTTTGGCGCACAAAAAATACGAGGCTAAGATGCCTGAGAACAAAGATAACAAAATTTAACAACCTTTTTAAAATACCATTTTATTTCTTATTTTTATGAATCAAAGCAAGGATTTTTTTTCATCTTTTAAACTGATTCTTATTGTGCTAGTTGTCACTTCTGTAATTTTTCAAACTTGGGACCTATTGTCAGTTGGCGAGGTTATAGCAACCAAACCCCTGCCTCGTGGAGAATTAATTTTTAGGACGAGTTTGTTTAACAATAAAAACAAGACAAACTTTTTGTTTAATTATTCAGGTTACACTTACGAGATGCCTTTTAATATAGGGATTAATCAATGCATCTCTTTTGCTCGAAAGGAAAAGTTAACAGGTAATGCATTGGTTTGGTATATTAATGCCCCGCAATTTTATGCATCTACAAATCTGACTCCTTTCCTTATGGCTCCATCCCAAGATTTGGTTTATTTTTATCCAGGTCATTCATATGATTCAGCAATCTATCCTTCATTTGAAAGCAGGAAGAAGGTGATGGCTGTTGCTTCTTTACTTTTATCTAACGATTCAATGTTGATTCATAAAACTTTAACTCAAATGAACATATCTTATCTGGTCTTGACAAGAGACGATTTAAAATTCAAAGATTCTTTTCTGTTTTCACTGTTTCAGGGCAGATTTAATGAAGCTTTGGGGATTATTAATCAATCTCTTATTCTAAACTGGGAAACTCAAAAGCCTGATTTCCTTAAAAAGATTTATTCCGATGAAAACTGTACAATATTGCGTTTAATTTAGTTTTCCATAATCTTTGCCAATCTCATTAGAGCATATTCCTTTTCTCTTCTGTTTAAACTAAGCTCGTAAATTGTGTCCTTTAGAAAATTTATAGTTTTATCATAATTTTGTCGATTAACTAAAAAAGGGGTACCGTCTTTGCCTCCGTGAGCATACGAAAACTTCGCAGGGTCCTTCCATGATAATTCCTTGCCATAAATTAATTCAGAAACAAGGGCAAGCGCTCTTATTGAAGATTTTCCCAGACCTTTTATTGCAACTAATTCTTCGTAATCTTTTGGTTTAATTTCATAAGCTTTTTTAAGTGTTTCTCGGGTTTGTTTGCTTAATTTAAAGAAACTAATGTGATGATGTTTTGGCAGGTTTATTTGATTCTGCTGCACATTGTCCTTAATTTCACAAAATTGTGTCAGGGTTCTCTGTTTAGAGAAATATTTGAACCAATGCGTGGGATTATCATTGACTAAATCAACTGAGATTTGTTGATGTTCCTTGTTTTCCCGATTCGTCATGTTCAATACATTCTTTCTTGTTATCTCGCTTTTTATTCCCGAGTGCGGTTCTAATGTTATTTTCTTAACATTATCGGATAACCAGTGATATCTTCGTGCCCAATTATTATCTTTTCCTTGTTGAACAACAGCCCAGTATTTGTCGCTGAAGATGATAGAATGATGATAAAGATTAAAATCGTCTTGAACTAAAACATTATCTACCTTAGCACTCATCCTGCTGTAATACTTTAAAGCATTGATTTTCGTGCTTTTCAGGTTCATCTTTAAGCTCAATTCTTCTATTTCTTTAGGTATTTCTTTTGATTTCCCTTTCCCTCCAGCAACTTTTATGTCTAATTCTTCATTATTTATGCTTTTTAAAGCGCCAATCGTTGTCGTAGTCAAACCAGATGAATGCCAATCAAAACCGAGAACGCAACCAAAAGATTGAAACCAATAAGGGTTAGAGATAAGCTTAAAGAAATACTTTTGCCCTTTATAGTCTATTATTAACTTCGTCATCTCTTTTGCTAATGCTTTCATTCGTTTCATTAACCAATAAGGCGCTTTCCCAAAATGTAAAGGCAGCTTTGCTGTTCCAGTTATCATTATCTCTTTTATGCATGTATTTCATTTAAAAACCCTTTTTGTCCAGATGTCTAGTGGATTTAAAACAGAATCTTTAAAAATATGCAAAAGGTTTTCATGTAAGAAAATGACATCGGATGATTTCATGTACTCCTTTATAACCTTTCTAATACTTTGGGAAGCAATCTGGAAGGGTTTGCTCTTTGAATATCTGCTAGACGAGAACATATTGTTTTCTTGAGTTTGTTTTTAATCGGTTAAGAGAAGTTTTTCTGTGAAGCGAAGCCAAGAGCAGCTGTTTCGAAGAGACACGGGTAATCTCTTCTGATTTATTGGGACGGTTGGGTGGTTTAAGGTTTTTGGCTGTTTTGACTGCTTGTTTGAAAGCTTGTTTATAAACTTTCTGAACTGATTGGACTTATTGACATCCACAGAATGAACGGTACAAATTCATAGAAACATTTTTAAATCTAAGGTAAATCCTGTGAATTGAAAATGGCAGTTTCACAATTAAGATCAAAGAGAAAAGCTACTGGTGGTCTTTACAAATCTTATCGTAAAAAGAAATTATACGAATTAGGTAACTCTCCTTTATTCGTTAAGTTGGGGGAGAGAAAGATTAAAGTTAAAAGGGTTAGAGGGGGAAACATTAAAGTAAGGTTATTGACAGAGAAGAAAGTCAATGTCGCTTTACCAGACGGTAAGAGCAAAGTTGTTGAAATAGCAAAGATAAAAGCCAATCCTGCCAACAGAAACTATGTCATTCGAAACTTCATAACTAAAGGTACAATTGTTGAGACTGAGTTAGGGGATGTTTTGATAACTTCAAGGCCGAGTCAGGAAGGAACTTTAAATGGCAGGTTAATCAAAGAGTAGTCTTTTTTACAATTTTTGACAATTTTTATAAAATTTGAAACCTTTCTAAGCTTCTTATGAAAATCATTCTGGACTTGAATAAGGACATTAATCAGAATGCTACTCAGTATTTTGAGAAAGCTAAAAAGCTTAAGAAAAAAATAGAGAGAATTGAACAGATAATAAAAGAGTACTCTGATAAACTGAAAAAGCTCGAACAAGAAGAAAAAAAGGTCAATGTTAAAATCAATGGACGCAAAGAACCTAAAAAAGAAAAGAAATGGTACGAACGATTTAGATGGTTTCTCTCTTCTCAAGGTTTTTTGGTTATTGCTGGCAGAGATGCTACTACTAATGAGATTATTATAAAAAAACACACAGAAAAAGATGACATTGTTCTTCATACAGATTTACCCGGTTCGCCATTTACAGTTATAAAAACTGAGGGGAAGTCTGTTGATAAGGTTACGATTGAAGAAGCCGCTATTTTCACAGCTTCCTATTCTAAAGCCTGGAACCGTGGTTTAAGCTATCTAGATGTTTTTTATGTTAAGCCAGAACAAGTTTCTAAAAAAACAGAATCCGGAGAGTATATGGGCAAAGGTTCGTTTATGATTCGGGGCAAGAAAAATTATGTTTCTGCACCTTTGGAACTTTTTGTGGGAAAACTAAAATCTGAGAATCAAATCATGGCTGGCCCAAAATCTGCTGTGATTAAACATTGTATTAGTTATGTTCAAATTATTCCGGGGAATGACAAAAGAAGCGATGCAGCCAAGAAAATAAATAAGGTATTAAAAATTGACAATCTAGATGATATTATAAGAGTTTTACCTGGAAAGGTGAGAATTGTTAGTACTTTTATAGGCAAGGAATAGCAAGGAATAATCTGTAAATTTAAGCATGGCCAGAACTTTTGTTGAATGCTAAGAGCTGCCCAACAAGATGAGAAATTCTGATCGGTTCAGGAATTTTTGCTGAAAAAGTAAATCGCTTAATTAAAATCTCGCTTTCTTTTTTTGACAAACCTACATTTTGATAATATATTCCGTTGAAGTTAACTACCTTGGGCAAATTATTTATTACTTTAATATCTTTTTCCTTTTTAAGTTTTTTAAGCACTTTTTTTATTTGTTCAAGGTTTGGCTCTTTTCGTACAATGATTATTATAGGGATTCTCAATACTTCATTAACTTTGAACGCATCTAACACATTAAAACCAGCAAAAGTGATGCCATCGCAGAATATAACTCTTATTTGAGTATTAAATTGAGATTCTCTAATAAGAGTTATAATGTTCTCAGTTACATCGTTTCCATCAACAGTTATCCTGGATTTTAAAAAACCTTCAATTAAAGAATTGCCTCGCATTATTGTTCCAATTATCTCACTCGTTTCATCACTGAATTTGTTAAATGGTTTGTCATCAAATCCTATGGCTCTTATGTTGTTTTTAAGAATCATCTTGCTTAGAATTTTTTTGATATTTTCTCAAAAGCATTTCTCTAAGAGAGAACTCGCAACCGCAGTAATGCTGCCTATAAAGGTTTAGCTCTTTACTTAACCTAATGCTTTCATTCCAGCCGTTATTTTTTTTAAAATTGCCTTCAATAAACCTAACATTGTATTCATTCTCAAGTTTCTTTCCAATCCTGTTGATGATCTCGGCCTTTTTCGTAGGCCCTACAGTTAAAGTTGTTGCAAAGTATTCAAAACCCATTTTTTTAGCCAAAATAGCAGTTTCCCTTAACCTAAACTCATAACATTTTAAGCATCTTTCTGAATTTTCTTTAAAAAATTCTAAACCTTTGACAGAATTTCTCCATTTTTTATGTTTGGTATGATCAGAGTCAACAATACAAGGTAAGTCATAATGCTCAAAGCTTTTATTAAACGAATCAATCCTCCTAAAAAATTCTTCCTTAGGCGCAATATTTGGATTGAAGAAAAAACCTGTTAGCTCAAAATCATTCTTCAACTGAAAAATTGTTCCCAAACTACATGGACCACAACAAGAGTGCAATAAAAGTTTCATAATACTGCAAAAAAGAATGAATAAATAAAAAATTTACTTATTCTTTAACTGGTTCAACTGCCTGAATAGTTCTCCTTGATAGAGTATTCCAAACGGCAATTGTACGAATGAAGCTATAAACCAAATTAAGGTTGTTATAATTATGGCAATTAAGGCTATTACTATTCCTATTACTGGTATGACGAAAGCGAGAAATAAAAAACTAAAAGGCAGAGTAATTAAATAAGCTACTAACGAGAACGCTGCTATGATTAACCACTCCAGAATATTTATTATAAAAACAATCCACCATCTCCCTTTCACTAACTTTTCACTGGTCTTAAGTAAATCCCAAAATTTAATTTGTTCTTTTTTATAAATTTTCGTTACCAATAGATATGGATAAAACTGCCATGAGATTGTGTATTTTATTAAGAAAACTAGGGTCAGGATTACAACAATAGTCGTTAGTAGTATTATGCTTATATTTTGTAAAGGAAGATCAAAGATCAGGTATATTAAGGTTCCCGGCAGAACAAAGAATATTGCTAAAATAAGCAACGAGTAGAGCAAATGATATAAAAAGAATTTGCCTGCATTAGTTTTGTTCTCTTTAATCAACTGTCTGAATTCTAGAGCAAAGCTTCGTTTGTTTTTTAAGGTACATTTAAATAAATAAAATTGATAGATTATTTCCAAGACCAAGAAAACCACAACGTAAAGTAAGCCTGTTATGATTGAAGGAATAAGTTTTCGTGCAACAGAGAGTATCCCAATAATTGGCAAAGCAAGCACGCTAATCAGATAGAAAATTATTCCAACCCATACAAAGAACTTCCAATCTTTACTCAACTGTTTAAAAGAATATTTTATGATTTTGTATAAATCAATGCTTTTAATTTTTATCACCTATTGTTTAGAATAAAATATCTTAACCCCCAGGTGCTTTTAAAATTTTCTAAAAATACAATGGATATAAGATACAAAAGAAAAAAAGAAAATTTATATCTTTTTTTCGTCATACCATGCGATTACTGCTGGCAATATAATTGCTCCTGGTGTAAATAAAAATAATGATATCCATGGTGGAAAGCCTCTCCTTTTAGCGATTTTCCAAC
>CAYLQM010000024.1:0-12475 GCA_964386095.1 uncultured Methanosarcinales archaeon | reverse complement strand
TCACCAGAGTGGGCGCTTCCGACGATTTGAGCAGAGGGCAAAGTACCTTCATGGTTGAAATGAGTGAAACTGCAAACATTTTAAACAACGCAACCTCAAACTCATTGATTATCTTGGACGAAGTCGGCCGGGGAACAAGCACTTATGACGGAGTAAGCTTGGCTTGGGCAATTGCAGAATACATTTATAAACACATAAAAGCAAAAACAATATTTGCAACGCATTATCACGCTCTTAACAAACTAGCAGAAGAATTTGAAAAAATAAAAAACTATCAGGTTCTTGTTACTGAAAATGCTGATGAGATAATTTTCCTAAGGAAAGTTGTGCCTGGAGGCACTGATAAAAGTTATGGGATTCATGTTGCCAAACTGTCAGGTTTGCCGTCTGAAGTTGTTGAACGAGCCCGCGAAATTCAGAAAAAACTTCTGGAAGAAGATGAAATGTTAACAAAGCTCAAAGGCAAGTTGAAAGTTACGCAGGAAACCTTGCTCTCGTTCAAAAAATAATTCAAAAATAAGGAAAGGAAGTGATATAATAAAAATGAGTGAAATAAAAAGATTATCCAAAGATGTCATATTAAAAATCGCTGCAGGTGAGGTTATTGAAAGACCTGCATCTGTAATTAAAGAGTTAATCGAAAACTCTCTTGATGCAAAAGCTCAGGATATAACCATTGAAATTATTAATGCTGGGAAAGACCTCATTAAAGTTTCTGACAATGGTCAAGGCATTTCCAAAGAAGATTTGCCGCTTGCGATTGAAAGGCACGCAACTAGCAAAATTAACAACGAAGAAGATTTGAATAAGATACGAAGTTTAGGATTTCGCGGCGAAGCTCTTGCAAGTATTGCTGCAGTTTCTCGACTTACAATAATAACAAAAAAAACTAATGCTCTTTACGGCGCGAAACTTGTTTGCGAAGGCGAAAAGGTTACTGTTCAAGACGCGAGTTCAAATACAGGTACAACTATAATTGTAAAAGACTTGTTTTATAATACGCCCGCGAGAAAAAAATTTCTAAAAAGCAATGCTGTTGAAAAAGCGCACATATATGATGTTGTTTTCAGGTATGCATTCTCCTACCCCCAAGTAAAGTTCAAACTTATCTCGGACGGCGAAGTTCTGATAGATAAACCAAAAGTTAAAGATTTGTTTGAAGGGAGTTTGTATCTTGTTCCAAAAGAGATATACAAGAATATCGTACCATTTAAATATTCTGACAAGAAAATTAATCTCGAAGGTCTTCTTGGCAAACCGACAATTGCTCGAAAAGATAACAGTTATATGATATTCTTTGTGAATAATAGATTTATTAAATCAGACCTGTTAATTAAAGCAGTTGCTGATGCTTATAATACTATGCTGTTTTTAGATAGAAAACCTGTGATTGTAATGAAAATTGAAATAAAGCCTGAGGAGATAAATGTAAATGTTCATCCACAAAAAACTGAGATTAAGTTTAACAAAGAACAGGAGATTTATTTGTCAGTATTTGAAGCGGTTCAAGAGGCAATTCGTTCTAACAATTTAATCGAACAAAAAACGGACAGGACTCAGCAAGTTGGATTGTTTGGCGCAGCAACTCATAAAGCCCATAAAGAAACCAATTCTGAGAAAGAATTCAAACCGAGATATGACCTGACAACATCCAAGCAAGCTTATCTTAAGGAGCCAACACGGAAATACGAAAGTAAACGAATAGAAGACGAATTTAGAATACTTGGACAAGTTCACAAGACATACATCATCGCCGAGAGCAAAAAGGGATTTGTAATTATAGATCAGCATGCTGCTGCTGAAAGAATTAATTTTGAAGAATTGAACAGGCAACTTTGTGAAGGAGAAATTGTTAGCCAGCAGCTTATCAATCCAATCCTAATAAAACCGAACAAACCTGAATTTGAAATCATAATGCAACATCTTGACAAGATTGAGAGGTTTGGGTTTAAGGCAGAACCCTTTGGAGACAATGAAATCATTATCAGGGCAATCCCTTCAATTTACACTTTGTTTGATGAAAAGGACCTAAAAGAACTTTTAACGAGCATCGCTAAAGAATTCCGAATAAGAGAAAAACGGGATATTGTTAATGAAAGGATTATATTCACGATGGCTTGCAGAAAGTCTATAAAAGCCGGAAAAGAGTTGTCTGTCCATGAAGCATATTCGCTTTTAGAAGAATTGTTTAAATGCGATAAGCCGTACACCTGTCCGCATGGCAGGCCTACGATAATAGAACTTGATGAGAAGGAGATTGAAAAAATGTTCAAGAGAAGTTTCTAATTGTTAATCCAAAGCTTTCCAGATTTTTCTAAATTGTTTTGGAGCAGTTTACGATGTGTACCTCGATAAACTTCCGTCAGCACGGTTCACTTTGTAAACTTGACCGCAAACAATTGTATCATTAAGCTTGAAATTCAATTCTGGATTCCCAACACCATACACTATCAGCGTTGTTTCATCGTCATTGGAAGGCAATATCAATGGCAAGATATTACCTTCGCTGTCTTCAAAGAAAAGGCAGAAATCGCTTTTTATGTTAAGTTGAGCTTTAATCTTTTCATAATTCTTTGGATCCTGATGAATTTCTTGCGCCATGGATACGAGCTTTTCATACTGTAATTGATTCTGAACGATTAAAGTTACTGGAGTCTGATCTTCAGGAGTGTTTACCGAAACGAAACCCTTGAACATAATCGCTTCCCGTTGAACCTGCGCAGCAGGCATCTCATCCATTTTTGATGAAAAAAATATGAAAAAGAGTGAGAGTATAATTATGAAAATAGCAACAGCCAAGAGAGAATCAAAAGATAAAATCTGCGTCTTTTTGTGCTTAAATGTTTTGAGTTTCATTTTCACAAGTTTTCAGTTTCATCAAGCAAGTCTTGCACAGTTTTTTCTCTATGCAGACTATTTTTAGCCCCGCAGTAAGGGCAAACATTGACCTTTTTTTTCGACTCAAAAGTATATCCGCACTCACTGCAAACTAACCTCATTGCTATCTTCTTCTGGTTTTTAAAGTTTTTAAAAATTACGATTTTGCAATAAAAAATACCTGCAACTAGATAAATTCTAAATAAATGAAAAGGGCAAAAGGAGAAATTAAATTTTCAATATCTATTCTTTTAAAGTGAT
This sequence comes from uncultured Methanosarcinales archaeon, assembly GCA_964386095.1. Lineage (GTDB taxonomy): Archaea > Nanobdellota > Nanobdellia > Woesearchaeales > JASKKU01 > JASKKU01. The sequence goes on along the minus strand of CAYLQM010000024.1, from coordinate 9,337 downwards.
TTCAATTCTTTCTTTTCCTTTTCCGATGTTTGTCCGTTTTAATTGTATTAGACCTATTTCTTTAGTATTTTTAACATGAGTCCCGCCGCAGAGCATATCATAGTTTTCACAGATCCAGTGCCTTATGTCTGGATTTTTGTCATCTTCTCTCATTAAAATATCATGAGCTTTCAGAATAAAGTTGTTTGCTTTTTTTTCAATTTCGGGAACCTGCGGAGATATTGAAGTTGGATATAAGAAATCCAATCGTGACTTGTGAGAAGTTACATTTGAACCGATAACCTTATCAAAGTTTAAAATTTCTTTTGCAAAATAATAAACAATGTGAGCTGCTGAATGCAATTTCATGATTCGATATCTTTTTTCCCAATCAATCTTCAGGGTTAAATCATAAACTTCGGGATTAAGAGGTTCTTCCATTTCATAAATTATTGCATCATTTTGATAATAGGAATTTATTACTTTAAGGCCATTAATCCAACCTGCATCGCTTTCTTGGCCTCCTGAAAAAGAGAAGATGATTGTTTCTTTAGGTATAACTTTGTTCTCACATATCTTTAAAGCTTCGGTTCGCAATTCAGTTAAATAAGGGTCCTGCCAAAACATTTTTACTTGATTACCGCGGTTCATATAAGAATGTGTTTAGAAAAACATTTATAAAAATAACTAATCTCTCAACTGATTATTAATTTAATCAATTCATCGGTTTGATTGGTTAAGTTTATGAATTATACATTGAGTGATAATTATGAAATTCGAACCTCTGAAAATCCAGGAAGAAATTGAAAAATTTTGGAAGGAAAACAAAATATATGAAAAAGCTAAAGCCAAGAATAAAGGCAATCAGTTCTTTTATTTTCTAGATGGACCGCCATACACTTCTGGTCACATTCATATCGGCACTGCGTGGAACAAAGTTCTAAAAGATTCGGTGCTTAGATTCAAAAGAATGCGGGGATTCGATGTGTGGGACCGAGCGGGGTATGATATGCACGGTTTACCCATTGAAAACAAGGTTATGAACAAGTTATCTTTCAAAACAAAGGAAGAAATTGAAACGTTTGGCATTGATAAATTTGTTAAAGAATGCAAAAAATTCGCACTTACTCATTTAAAAAATATGAATGAAGAATTCCAGCAACTTGGTGTGTGGATGGATTTTGAGAATGCTTATCAGCCGATAACTCCTCAATTCATGTCAGGAGTTTGGTTCTTGATTAAGAAAGCCGATGAAAATGGGAGATTATACCGGGGAAAAAAGACTATGCATTGGTGTCCTAACTGTGCAACCGCGCTTGCCAAACATGAATTAGAATATAAAACTGTCAAAGATAAGTCCATATTTGTTAAGTTTAAAGTGAAGGGCGAGAAGAATAGTTATCTGATTATCTGGACAACTACTCCCTGGACAATACCTTACAATTTAGGGATTATGGTCAATCCCAACATAGAATATGTTAAAGCCAAGGTTGGAAATGAGTATTGGATACTCGCAGGAAAACTTGCAAACATGGTAATAAGCGCATTTTCAGATAAAAGCTATAAAATCGTTGAGTCATTCAGGGGGATAGAACTTGAGGGTTTAGAATACGAACATCCTTTCAATGATGTGTTAGACCAAATTTATTCCAAAATCAAAAAAGAATCTCCAAAGACTCACACGGTAATACTTAGTGAGGAATATGTTGATCTAAACTCCGGGAGCGGTCTCGTTCACATGGCTCCCGGGTGCGGTCCTGAGGATTATGAAGTCGGTCTTAAAAACAAGATTCCGCCATTTAACAACCTCGACGAATATGGCATTTTCCCAAATGAAATGAACGAATTTTCAGGATTGATCGCTAAAAAAGACGATGACAAGTTCATCAAGGCGTTAAAAGAAAGGAATGCGGTTGTGGGTGAATCAATCGTTGAACACGACTACCCTTTCTGCTGGAGATGTCATAATCCAGTAGTGTTCAGAACAACGGAACAATGGTTCTTCAAGATTGAAGACCTTAAAGAAAAGATGCAGGAATTCAATAGAAAAACAAAATGGACTCCAGATTGGGCAGGAACAAAATGGTTTCATTCATGGCTAGAAAATCTTAGAGATAACAGCATTACGCGGCAAAGATATTGGGGCACGCCTGTTCCGATTTGGGTTTGTGATAAATGCGGTCATTATGAGGTAATTGGGTCTGTTAAAGAATTAAAAGAAAGAATCGGTAGAGTTCCTGAAGATTTGCACAAACCCTGGATAGATGAAATTACAATAGAATGTAAGAAATGTCACGGAACCATGCGCAGAATTAACGATGTTTTGGATGTTTGGGTTGATTCAGGAACAACTTCCTGGAACTGTTTGGATTATACAACAACACGAAAGTTTTTACCAGCAGATTTCATCCTTGAAGGCAAAGATCAAATAAGAGGGTGGTTTAATCTTTTAATGATTTCAAGCACACTGGCTTTTGACAAGCCAAGTTTTAAGAATGTTTACATGCACGGCTTTGTGCAAAGCGCTGAAGGAGAAAAGATGTCAAAATCCGCAGGCAACATAATAAGACCTCAAGATATAATTAATCAGTTTGGTTCTGACGCTTTTAGATTTTATTCAATTGGCGCAACGAACGCCGGCTTAGACCTCAATTTTAGTGTTGAAGAGGTTAAGAATAAACTGCGAAACTTAAATGTACTATTTAATGTCCACAAGTTCCTGCTAGACAACTGTAAACTTAATGCAATTAATCCAAGAGAATTACGGCTTAAAGAAGTTAAAGAAAATTTAAAGGTTGAAGATTGGTTTATGTTATCCTACCTTAACAACAGCATAAAAGAAGTAACAGAATTATTCGACAATTATAGAATTGATGAAGTGCCAGAAAAAATTGAAAACTTGTTCTTAACTCTTTCAAGAGATTATATTCAATCAATTAGGGAAAGACTAAACGAAGGTTCTATTGAGGATAAAAAAGCTGTGAGTTTTGTACTGAATTCTGTTTTAACAAATTCAGTGACAATGCTTGCACCAATAACGCCTTATTTAAGTGAAAAAATTTACTTAAACCTAAAAGATGCTTTTGGTTTTGAATGCGAGAGTGTGCATTTATTAAATTGGCCGAAAGCTGATGAATCGTTAATCGATCCTGAAAAGGAATCTATCTTCAGGACTGCCTTGGATATTGAAAGATCTATCTTGGCATTGAGAGACAAAATAAATCGTGGGATAAGATGGCCGATCCGAAAAGTGATAGTCATCCCCAGAAAAGAGCAATTAAAAGAAATGTTTAGAACCTACCCCAAAGAAATCGGCGACCTTGTGAGAATAAACACAAATACGCAGTCTCTTTTATTCGCTTCAGAGTTTGATGGAATAAAATACAAAGTCAAACTCAACTTTAATAAATTAAAAGAACTTGAATTAAGTAAGAGTGTTCCGCAAATTGTTTCAGGGTTTTCCAAATTGAACGAAAGAGAAATAGTCTTCACGCTCAATCAGGGTCTGCCTGTTTTATTAAACATAGATGGTAGAGAAATAAGATTAGACAAAGAATGCTTCAACATAGATTATCAGGTTGAAAAGCCTTATGTGCTGCAATTTGATGATCAATTTATAGTTGTCGCAGATACGACTATGGATAAAACTGTACTTGAGGAAGGTTATTTCAGGGAAATAATAAGACGAATCCAAAATAGCAGAAAAGAACTGAAGTTGCAAAAGAAAGATGAAATCAAATTGATACTTGAAGTTGATAAAGAAGTCTTAAAGTATGTCGCAGACAAAGGTGAAGAACTACAAAGCAGGGTCGGTGCGGAATCTGTTGAATTCGCGTTAAAGAAACCTGAAGTTAAAACTGATTATCACAAAACTTACAAAATCAAAGAACATAATGTTGGAGTTCATATTATTTTAAAAAAATAATGTTGAAAGAGGTGAACATACATTAATTTAGATGAAAGATTTTATTCCGAGCTGGAATTAATTAGAAACAAAATAAATAACGCCAAACAACCTTTCTTTTTCTTTGATGACGATCCTGATGGGGTGTGTGGGTTCCTGCAACTTTACAAATTCAAGAAAGAAGGAGATTGGCAGATGGTAAAAAGTTCACCAATGTTAAATGAACAATACCTCAAAAAACTGAATCCATTAAATGATAAAATATTTATTCTTGACAAACCATTAGTGAGCGAAGAATTTCTTGAACAAGCAAGGAAGAATTATGATTTGGTTTGGATTGATCATCACGAACCGCAAAAAGTGAAAGGAATAACTTATGTTAATCCAAAAAAGTATGGCGTTAATATTCCAACAGCTTTAATAACATACCTTGCTGTAAAAGAAAGTTTATGGATTGCTGCTGTAGGAAGCATAAGTGACTGGTTTTTACCACCTTTTATTGAAGAGTTAAGCAAAGATTTTCCTGACTTGATTTCATCCAAAATAACTCGAGCGGAAGATGCTTTGTTTAACACAGAATTCGGCAGGATTGCAAAGATAATCTCGTTTAATCTTAAAGGCAAGAACAATCAGATTAAAAAATCAATAATGTCTTTAATTCGAGTTAAAAGTCCTTACGAGATCTTGTTGGGAAACACCTCTGCGGGCAATTATCTAATAAAAAGGTTTGAGGAGGTCAACAGCGAGTTTGAAGAACATCTTAAAAAAGGAAAGCGTTGCGTTATGAAAAAACTGCTTGTGTATATCTATCAATCTCAAATCAGTTTTACGAAAGAACTGGCGAATGAACTTTTGTACAACTTTCCAGATAGGATAGTAATAGTTGGGAGAGAAGCCAAAGGATATTTCAGGTTAAGTTTCAGAGCTTCAGATTACAATCTTTTGGAATTGCTGCCAAAAGTATTCAATGGTTTAGAAGGCGGGGCTGGTGGCCACGAACATGCGTGCGGAGGTCGTATTAAGAAAGAACAGTTTGAGATTATGATTCAACGTTTAAGCGAAAATCTGTCTTAATTTTTTGATTTTTGGTTATCAGTTAAATTTAAAAAGAGTCATTTTATCTTGTTAATCGTATGGTTGTTATAATTAATAAAGAGAACGAGAATTGTGAAAGTGACAATGAAAGGGAAAAGCTGAGTTCTTCATCTCAAGAAAATAATAAACACAAGTACAAGTATCTCGATGAAATTAAAATACCTAAGGAGAGGGTTGCTGTAGTCATCGGTAAAAGTGGTTCAACAAAAAAAGAAATTGAAAAAAATACCAAATCAAAATTGATTATTGATTCGAACGAGGGAACTGTTAAATTTTTTTCGGACGACCCCATCACAATACTTCAATTAAAAGATATAATAACTGCAATCGGAAGAGGGTTCAATCCGCGGATTGCATTAAATCTCCTGAAAACAGATTATGTGCTTGAAGTCATCGATGTTAGCGATTTTGGCAAAACAAAAAAAGCAAAAACTCGATTAAAAGGCAGGGTCATTGGCGAAGACGGCAAAGCTCGGAGGACTGTGGAAAACCTAACGGAAACAGATATTAGCGTTTATGGCAAAACGATATCCATTATAGGGGAAATAGGACAAGTTTCTATAGCCAAAAGGGCAGTTTTGTCTTTATTATCAGGCAGTCCTCATTCAAGGGTTTATTCTTGGTTGGAAAAGAAAAGAAAAGAACTTAAACACAGAGAAATGATTGCGCTGCTTGATCGTGAAAATCTGTTCAAAGAAGGATTTGATAATCAGTTGTGAACTTTATGGACTGCATTTTAATTTCAATGCATTTTAATTCAAATTAGAGGGGTGTGTGGTTTTGGAAAACAATGCGACAATAGACTCTTTCCTCAAAGGTCAGGTAAAGCAAATTGTAAGTAGCAAGAACAGTAATAGAAAAAAAGAGCAATCAAAAAAGAAAATTGCAGCTGTAGAACTTTCTAAAAACCAAAAAGCGATATCTGTTGCAGAGTTTTTTGAGAAGAACAGGCATCTTTTAGGTTTTGATAACAACAGAAAAGCTTTATTAACAACAATTAAAGAAGCTATGGATAACTCTTTAGACGCTTGTGAAGAAGCTCATATTCTTCCAGAGATTTACGTGGAAATTATTGATATGGGCAACAACAGGTATAAAGTGATCGTCGAAGACAATGGACCTGGAATTGTTAAACAGAACATTCCGTTTGTATTTGGTAAGCTATTGTATGGTTCCAAATTTCATAGATTAAAACAAAGCAGAGGTCAACAAGGCATAGGAATTTCTGCTGCAGTATTGTATTCTCAACTAACTACAGGAAGAGCTACAAAGGTAATTTCCAGAATTGATAAAAATAAGCCGGCTCATGCGTATGAAATCAGAATAAATACATTAAACAACGAACCAGAAATCCTTAAAGAAGAAATTGTTGAGTGGGATAAAGAATACGGCACGAGAATTGAGCTTGATTTGATTGGTTCATATTATCGAGGTGCGCAGTCTGTTGATGAGTATATTAAACAGACAAGCATTGTAAATCCGCATGCAACCATAATTTATGTTACTCCTGATGGTGACCAAAGAATTTACGCTCGCGTTACTGAAACTTCGCCCAAAGAACCTAAAGAGATAAAACCTCACCCTTACGGTTTAGAAATTGGCACATTAATTAAGATGTTAAAGCTGACAAAAGAAAAAACTATTTTGTCTTTCTTGAAAAAAGAATTCTCCAGGGTAAGTCAAAAAGTCGCCACTGAAATTCTCGAAAAGGCATCAATTCAACCCAGAGAAAAACCAACAGAAATCGATAGAACAAAAGCTGAAAGGATTATTGAAGCAATAAGCAAAACAAAAATCCTGCCGCCACCTTTGGATTGTTTATCAGAAATCGGTAAAGAATTGATAAGAAAAGGACTCATGAAAGAAGTTAATGCCGAATTTTACGAGACTGTAACAAGAAAGCCTGTGGTTTACAAAGGTTATCCTTTCATCATTGAAGCAGGGATTGCTTACGGTGGAGAATTACCCAGGGATTCGCCTGCAACAGTTATGAGATTTGCTAATAAAATTCCCCTGTTATATCAAGCGGGTTCTTGTGCGTTCACTAAAACTGTTATTGCGTTAGACTGGAAGAAGTATGGCTTGAATCAACCAAAAGGGGCATTGCCATTAGGGCCGTTAGTAATTTTAATTCACATAGCATCAGTCTGGGTTCCATATACAAATGAAGCAAAAGAAGCCATAGCAAACTATCCTGAGATTATTAAAGAGGTTAAATTAGCGTTGCAGGAAGTTGGTAGAAAACTCGGAAAGTATCTCTCTAAGAAAAAGAATGTGGAAAGCGAATTGAAAAAAAGAAGTTTTATTGAAAAGTATATTCCCCACATATCTTTTGCTATTAAGGACATTCTCAATTTAGATGAATCTATTGAAAGTGAGTTAGAGTTAAAACTAAAAGAAGTACTCAAAAAAACTAGAGGAAAAATTGAAAAAGTCGGTTTTGATAAGGAATCAAACACTGAATTTGAGGAAGAGTTCAAACTAAAAGTTAACTCCCATGGAATAGTAGATGAAATATATTTGGACGAGGAAGAGCAAAATGGATCAAAGGAGTGAAGTTCTAAACAAAATCATTGAAGTTGCTGAAGAAATCAAAGAGGAAATTCTCAAATTAAGAAATCCTAGAGTAAAGATTCCTGTAAGGTCTTTAAGCAACGTTTATTTCGATCCTGTGAAAGGTCATTTCACGATTAAAAACAAACTTAAAATTAGAAAGCTGACTGCTTCCACCGCACGAAGTTTTGCACAAACTCTAAGAATGCTTGCTTTAGCAAAAGAACTGATTACAACAAACGACATTGCTACAAAGAGGGAAGCATATTATACTGCTTATAATTGGTTGGATGCCAAATTCAAAAATCAGCAGGAATCTGATAGCACCATGGATGACATTGAAGCCATGCTGTTTACCATTAGAGAAAACTTGGGGTTTATTCCTGAAGAACGCGGTGGCGACATTGTTGGACCTTTAATAGTAAATGATAGAGATGAAGACGGCAACATTATAAAGATAAACTGTGCAAATATGGGTAGTGGGGCATACTCTGTGCCGAGTAGTGTTGAAAACCTTGAGTTTGAAACTAAAGCTGATTTTATTCTAGCTATAGAAACTAGTGGTATGTTCCAAAGACTTGTTAAACACAAATTCTGGCAGAAAATGAATTGTATTTTAGTTTCCATGTCTGGAGTTCCCACAAGAGCTACGAGAAGGTTCATTAGAAAGCTGAGTGATGATAAGAAATTACCGGTGTATGTGTTTACAGATGGAGACCCTTACGGTTGGTTAAACATCTATAGAACTCTGAAAGTAGGTTCAGGTAACGCAGCTCACTTAAACGAGTTCTTTTGCGTACCAAGAGCTAGATACATAGGAGTTACTGCGCAGGACATAATTGATTACGATTTGCCAACTCATCCATTAAAAGATGTTGACATAAAGAGAATCCAAGACGGTTTAAAGAACGATCCTTTTGTAAAGTATCACAAGGATTGGCAGGAAAACTTAAAGTTGCAGTTGAAGCTGAAAAAAAGGGCAGAACAGCAAGCTCTTGCAAAATACGGGCTTAACTATGTTATTACTGACTATCTACCAAGAAAATTAAAGGATCAAAAATCCTGGTTGTCATAATTTATTCTTTTAATTGTAGCAGGTCAATAAGTTCTGATATGTTTATGACAGGTTTAGGAAAAGAGTTATAATCATCAAACGCAATTCTTGGACAAGCGGTGTTAACAAAAACATCTATAAAATTAAAATCTTGTAGCTTATGCGGAGAAATCTCGTCAGAGATAAGATAATAGAAGTTCTTATCTTCAAATCGTGTTTCTAAGAGTTTAACATCTCTATTATTCCATCTCTGGCCAAATTTTATGGAGAATAAAATACCTATATTTTTACTTTCCAGAAATTTCAGGAAAGCGCCTCTCTGCTTTTTTAAGGTTTTTTCCACATATTTTTTATCAATTACAAAAAATTTATCTTCAAAAGGATTGTAGCAAAAGCAAGGTTTGTCATTTTTGATAACTAAAGCAATGGGATGAAACAAACCATCGCCTAGGTACAAAAACGCATCGAAGTTAATATCTATCTTTTTTATTCCGCAGCCTAATACCTGGTATTTATACTTGGAATGTGGCAAGAATTCAATCTCGTCATTTAGTATTTGTTTATCTTTAAGCTGTTCCTTAACTTGTTCGACTAAATCTAAATATTGCACTGTTGTAAAAAGCAAGATTTTTTTTGGCAAGGAATCAATAAGTTCTTTAGGCAAATTTATGTCTCCAGAATATCTCCCTTCAACAAATAAAACTTTCATATTATTTTGAAAGTAAAAAGAGTTTTTATGTGTTTTTGTTTTT
>CAYLQM010000023.1:0-14643 GCA_964386095.1 uncultured Methanosarcinales archaeon | reverse complement strand
CTATGTCTCCTTCCTCTTTTAGTTTAACATACTGATATTGAAGATTTTGAGCAATACAAAAAATCTCAAACTTTCAAAAGTAGATTAAAGGTTCAAACGAAAACCCGATCTCAAGACTTATTATTAAAATTAAACGAAGAATAAATTGGATTGGAAACATACCGCAATACGATTTGTTCAACTAATTCTTTATTATCCGGAAATTGTTTTAAGAGTTTATCGTACATTTGCCTGATATGTTTAGCATATAATTCTGCGTATTGCGAATTTGTAATCTTTCTCAAAGTACAAGTATTTAACTCAAGAAGCGAATCCACTAAAACTTCAAGTTCAGTTCTAAAAAAATCGTCTTCTGACTCATTCATTTGTATCACCGAAACCAAGTTTTTTATCTGAAATCCCATAAGGGACAAATGTCATATTTAAAAATTTATGCTTGTTTAATCTTAGACAAAATCTCTTTGAAAACGTCCTCTATAGGTCTTCCTCCATCAATTTTTATTACTCGCGTTGCATAATAATCAAGCACAGGTTCTGTCTGATTGTGATACTCTTCGAGTCTTTTTCTAACAACCTCTTCTTTATCATCCTCCCTTTGAACTAAAGGTAAACCACAAACATCGCACAAATTATCGTTCTTCGGCTTGTTTGTCTTCAGATTGTAAATCCTGCCGCATTTAGGACACATTCTTCGGTTAACAACTCGCTCAATAATGCAGTCATCCTTAACATCAATCAGAAAAACAAAATCAGGTTTTATCAGATTATCAAGCATTTTTGCTTGAGAAGTAGTTCTGGGAAAACCGTCTAAAATAAAATTGTCTTGCGGGAGACTCTGTTTTAGAATCCCAAAAACCACATCATCAGATAGAAGTTTTCCTTGACTTAAAATCTCGTTTATTTTTTTGGATAGGTGAGTATTCTTTTTTGCTTCTTCCCTTAACAAATCGCCAGTGGATATTTGTTTTAGTTTAAATTCCTTAGAAAGCATCTTTGCTTGAGTTCCTTTACCAGAGCCCGGCGGACCAAGTAAAACGAGTTTCATTAAAATTCACCTTATTCTCATAACTGATTATCAAGGATTTTAAAAAATTTTTTAAATTAAATTAGTTAAAACCCTGAAAGGTGATTAAAAAATGGCTTTAAGATTTCCTGAGAGCATGGATGAAGTTTTTTATTATACTGACAGAGAATTAGAAAACGGTGGAGAAATCACGGTCTGGGTTTTCAAGAAAACTTGCCCAAATTGCGGAGCGATAATGTCAAAACCCCGAAGCAAAACTGGCAGGCCTATCAAAAAAGCCGATTATGTCTGCCAAAATTGCGGGATGACTATGACCCCCAAAGAATATGAAGCAGATTTAATTGCAAATGTTAGATATACTTGCCCAAGCTGTAAACACAAAGGTGAGAAACAGCAACCTTTCAAAAGAAAGATGAAACAAGGCGTTCCCACACTGGTCGTAACCTGCGATAACTGCGGTTATGAGATGCTGGTTACAAAAAAGTTTAAAAAACCTAAGAGTAAGAAATAAAATCATATCTTAAAAAATTTCTTGAGTGTCTCATCGTTTTTTGAGTTCTTTGTTATCTCTTTTTTGAGTGCTTCATCTACTTTAATTCTTTCATTCATTTCCTTTATGCTTTCAACTTCAAACCGTTCAATTTTTTTGTCAACAGGAATCACTTCCAAAAGAGTTATACCATTTAATTCCGCTTTAATTTGTTCAAAGCAGTCTTTGTTTAATTCAACAATTAATTTATGAGGTCTTACATCGAATCCCTGAATGTAAAGCGAAGAAAGTCCTAAAACTCTGTAACCTATCTTTTTCCTGCTTAAAAGAGACTGCAATTTATGGTAGGTTTCTTCAAAAGACTGAGAACTATGCTTCTTAGGAGTCCCATCAAAAAACGCTGAATGAACATCTTTAGTATTGTTGTCATACAAACAACCAACATGGCATATAGGGCATCTCCAAATGCTAAAATTGTTCTCAAAAGCAGGAGTAACCCTAATCATTGCTCCATGATTTTTGCAATAAGGTAAAAAATCTTTAATCAAAATTTTACGATGCATAACAGCTAATTCGCCTTTTTCAACTTCAGCAATCATAATAATGAAAAAAGGTTTGAATTTTATATAATTTGCTGTTTGAGAGTTTTATTTCTTTTTTGGTATTCTAATCACTTAAAACTTTTTTAACCTGATAAAATTCGTTTTGTGAATTCAATAACTTTTTTGGCATAATCTTTATCAGGATAATTCAGTTTAATTAAACAAATTATCCTTTTTAATTTTCAGTTAAAAACAAATTCCTCAAAACCAAACTTAGAAATTTCTTCAATAAAATCAGATAAGATGTCCTCCGGGATAAAAAATAAATGAGATTTGGCTAAGGAATCCGTGCAACCAAATTTTTCAATATAGGAAAAAGAATTTGATAAAATCAATGCAATTTTTTGTTCAAAAGATTTGTCTAAATTAGCAATGTAAACTTTAATCACTTCAACAAAAGGTTTTGTTGTTAAATAATCTATGTGCCAGTGTTTATTCTTTTGTTTTAAGGTGTGTCTCTTTATTCTCTTTTCTAAAGAGTTTTGAGCTGAACCTATGTAAGCATATAAACCTTTTCTGAAATAAACCTTGCCTAAAGCGCCAATTTTTATGGCCGAAGCTTTCTTTATACTAATTATTAAAACATAAATACCGCTCATTCTTTCCTGAAAAAAGCATTTAGAGATTTCTCGTTTTTAGAAACAAGTTTTTTATAAGATTTCCAGGATTTCCTGAAAATGTCGTATTTCTTAAAGTTCTGTTTGAGGAACTTCTGAGTTTTAGGGTCCGCTGGATAACCCGAACCAAAGTCGCCATAAATCTGTCTGAGCTTTTCAATTTCATTATCTCGAATTACTTTGGCAATAATTGAAGCAGCAGATACTATAAGATAAGTATCATCAGCTTTGTGCTCAGCAATGATTTTTATATCGAATTTTATCCTTTGCTTTAAGTAAGAAATGTATGCTAATTGATTTGTCGATGGCAAATCTACATAAAGTTCTTTAATAGCTTTACCTTTTGAATTAAGGTTTTTTATTGCTTTGTTAATAAGAAAAGATGTTGCATCAGCCTCCAACCAATTAAGGTTGTATTCCTTAGAAGCAACAGCAAGGTCTATTTCTGCGGGAAAAATGATCTTATAATCAAAAAAGTTGAGATTTTTTTTTAACTCTTTAAATATCCTTTCTCGTGTTTTTGGTGATAACTTCTTAGAGTCTTTAACCCCTAAATCGTTTAGCAAATCCAATTTTTCTGAATCAGCTGCTGCAATTGCTAAAACTAAAGGTCCTATAACAGGACCTCGACCGGCTTCGTCTACGCCTGCAACAATCATAGTCTTTTTTCCTCAATTTCTTTCTTCATTGAAGTTATGAAGTCATCCAAATTCAACTGACCTAAAATCTTGTTGTTCTTGCCGTCTCTTACATTTATAGTATTACTATTTTTTTCTTTTTCTCCAATCACTATTATGTAATTAACCTTCATTAATTGAGCATCCCTTATCTTTTTGGATACAGTTTCGTCTTTGATATCTTTTTCTACTCTGAATCCCTGATTGAAAAGTTTTCTGTAAACCTCATCTGCATAATCATTAAAATTGCTTGAAACAGGAACAATTCTCACTTGTTCAGGAGCCAGCCACAATGGAAACTTGCCCGCAAAATGCTCTATAAGAATACCAATAAATCTCTCTAAAGAACCATAGATGACTCTATGAATCATCACAGGTCTGTGCTTGTCTTCACCATCTTCACCCATATAAGTCAAATCAAACCTTTCTGGCAGAGACATATCTAACTGAATAGTTCCACACTGCCAGGTTCTACCTAAAGCATCTTTTATATGAAGATCTATTTTGGGTCCATAGAACGCACCATCTCCTTCGTTTATTTTGTAATCTCTTTTGGTAGCTTTAAGCGCTCGCTCCAAAGCTGTTGTGGCTTGCTCCCATTGCTCATCACTACCTATAGACTTCTCAGGTCTTGTTGATAATTCCAAATGATAATCCAAACCAAAGATCGAATAGAACCTGTCAGCCAACTGCAAAACTCCCAAGATTTCATCTTTAATTTGATCAGGTCTCATAAAGATGTGCGCATCATCCTGATGAAAACTTCTAACCCTAAATAATCCTGAAAGAACCCCTGAAAGTTCATGCCTGTGAACTAAACCGATTTCGCCAATTCTTAAAGGAAGCTCCTTATAAGAATGCACTTCCTCTTTATAAGTTAGCATACCTCCTGGGCAATTCATAGGTTTTATCGCAAATTCTTCATCATCAATTTTTGTTAAATACATATTCTCTCGATAATTATCCCAATGCCCTGACCTTACCCAAAGCGCCTTATTTAATAGAATCGGCGTTTTAATTTCAACGTATCCGGCTTTTCTATGCTCTTCTCTCCAAAAATCAATAAGGCTATTGAAAATAACAATGCCCCGGGGCAACCAGAATGGAAACCCGGGGCCCTCTTCATGCAAACTAAACAACTTTAATTGTTTGCCAAGTTTTCTGTGGTCCCTCTTCTTGGCTTCCTCTAAAAAGTTAAGATAATCATTCAACTGCTTTTCGGTTGGAAATGAGATTCCATAAATTCGAGTTAACATTTTATTATTAGAATCTCCCCGCCAATAAGCGCCTGCCAACTTAGTCAGTTTTATCGCTCTTATTAATCCTGTGCTTATTAAATGAGGTCCTCTACAAAGATCCACAAACTCGCCTTGCGAGTATAATGTTAGAAACTCGTCATCAAAATCCTTTATGAGTTCCAGCTTGTATGGCTCGCGCTTGAAAAATTCCAGCGCTTTCTCTTTGGAAACAACCTTTCGTTTAAATTCATAATCTTCTGAAACAATTTTTTTCATTTCCGCTTCTATCTTCTCAAGGTCTTGCTCGCTTATTTCTAAATCATCAAAATCATAATAGAAACCGTTTTCAATTGCAGGTCCTATCGCAAGTTTTGCTTGGGGATAAAGTCGCTTAACTGCCTGGGCTAAAACATGCGAGGATGAATGCCAGAACACTTTTTTGCCTTCAGCATCATCAAAGGTTAAGAAAACCAGATCTCCGTCTTCCTCAATAGGTCTAAATAAATCGATGAACTGTCCATTGAATTTTGCAATGATTGTTTTTTTTGCGAGTTTTTTGTTAATTCCCTTGACAACATCCAAAGGTTTTATACCTTTAGGATATTCAACAACATCTCCATCTGGAAATCTCACCTTTACTTTTTTAGGATTCATATTTTTATCACCTTTACTAAACTTTATTGAAACATTATGTTTGAGGTTATTTGAATTTAAGCGACAAATGACAAAAAGCCAAAAAGAGTCTTTATATTAAAAAGTTTTTATAATTCATACAGAACTAGTTCTCGCGTGTCATGAGCAAAAAGATACCTAAAAACACTTTCTTAAATCCCAGATACTTATTAAAAGACATAATCGTTAAAGAAATCAACTCGTTTAAAAAGTTTTCGCAAAAGGCAAGAAAATGAAATTAAAAAACAAGTAAAAACAGATTCTGCGTTTATACTTTAACTGCGCTAAAGGTTATCTGAGCATCTCTTGTACCAACAGCAGTATCATCAGGAAGGTCTAATCGGAACCAGATATTCAACGCATCGTTATCGTTAATGTTAGTTAGATTACTACAAACTCCATAATCTTGTGCTGCTTGAGTTATATTAACCCAGGAGTTTGCCAAACCACTACCGCAGCTATTAGTTTCATTTTCTGTCGCCATAAACCAGAAAGCACCTCTGCTAGTAGGCGAGTTGATAAATTCAGTTCCGCTCACATTAGACGAAAGGTTAACCAACACATCCACATTGCCGTCGTTTTCAAGGACCATATAATCAACGCCGTCAGATAATCCGTCGCAAGAAAAACCTGAAACTGTAGTTCCATTAACCTCATTACTTTGATAACTAACAATTCCACTTGTATTCAAAAGGCATTGACCAAAATCAACGTTATCATCTAAAAGCGCAATACTAACGGATTCATTAACGCTAAAAGTTACGGTTCCCTGAGCGGATTGCGCAAAACCGGTTATTCCACCAATTCTCTGAAGACTACTCAGATTTATAATTGTGCTCCCAACCGACACAATTATAGCGGCAATTAACAATACGACAAAACTTCGATTTAAACTCTCTTCATTCATTTTTAAGGTCACCTGGGAATAAGCATTGTAAATTCCTTCTTTTTTAGACATATATAAACTTTTTGTTTAAAACTCTTCGTTTTCAAATTCAAGTTAGAAATAACAAACTAAAAAAATAAAAACAAAAATCTCCAGCCTAATTCCTTACACTTTTACTGCATTAAAGGTTATTGACGCTGAATGCGTTGAACCTGCAGGAGTATCATCTGGAAGAACGATTCTATACCATATTTTCAACGCATCATTGTCATCCAAGCTTTTAAAATCGGTACAAACATTGTATGTTGTTGGGGATGAATCGCTGATGTTTGTCCAGCTATCTGCTAAAGTTCCTGTACAGGAACCCGCTTCATCCTCTGCAGCCGTGAACCAAAACTCTCCCCTGCTGGTTGGAGATTGAGTCAAACCAGGACCGTTTACATTCGATTCAAGATCTACCGAAACATTCACATTACCGTTGTTCTCAAGAATCATATAGTCTTCTCCACCGGTCAAACCATCGCAATAAAAACCTGCAATAGCAGTACCGTTTGTCGTATCACTATCATAGGTTACAAGCCCGCTATTATTCAAGACACAGGTTCCAAAATCTACGCTATCATCTGTTAAAGTTATACTGGTACTCTCATTGACCTGAAAAGTGACCGTACCAACATCAGTAGTGGCAAAACCGGTTATTCCACCTATCATTGACAGTTTGTTCAAACTGATTAAAGTGCTGCCAATAGAGACAACGATTGCCGCAACAAGCATAACAACTAATCCTTGATTTAATTTTTCGTTATTCATTCTTTTCTCACCCCAAATCTAACATTACCCTGATAATGTACAGGTTTTTCCTTCATATCTTCAGCTCTTGCTACCGAAAAAGTAACCCTGCCTGTAGTTTTATCTTCTAAAACCCTTTCTCTCATAATTCTGTTTGCTTCACTCACTACAAAAAGTGTGCTTACTATAGAAATTATAATCAACAGGGTTGCCAAAACCAAGACTACATTTTTATTTGTTGTCATTTTGAGTTAAATACATAAACATTTCTTTATAAATTTTTCTGTTGCGATTCATCAATTGGAACTATAACTGCAATAAGAAAAACTAGAATCCTTTTTAAACAATGTTAATAAACTATGTTAAAAAAGTATTTATGTAATATGAATAGATTTTTAAAAATCAAAAATCAAAAGATTTTTCATGACAAACGTTTTCATTACATTTGAAGGGATTGATGGAAGCGGCAAGGATACATTAATAGAGCATTGCATCCATTTAATAAAAAGCAGGCCAGAAGTTTTTGGCGATAAGTACAGCAACATTTGGATAACGCGGGAACCAACAAAAATCACTTGTGCTGGCAAAAAGCTCGCCCAAAAATTAAAACACGGCTTCGCATCAAAGTTCGAAGCAGCGCAGCTATTTGTTGAAGACAGGATTGAACATTCAAATATAATTAAACAAATTTTACCGTATTCTCACGTTCTCTGCTCACGGTATGACTTATCAACATTAGCTTACCAGAAAACACAGGGACTTGATTTTGAAGAATTATATAATATGCACAGATATAATGAGTCAAAAGGCACTCTAATTCCAAACCTGACCATATACATTAAAACCGATCCACATATTGCATTTAAAAGAATTCATAAACGAAATGAAAATAGAAATGAAAACAGAGAAATTTTTGAAACCCTGGATTTTCAAATTGAGCTTTCAAAGAATTACGATTTTGTCATAGAGAAGCTGAGAAAAAGGGGCAGGGAAGTAATCACGATAAACGGGAATACGGAACTGGAAGAAGTCAAAAAAGAACTTAGAAAAGCATTAATAAAAGTCCAACATAAAATTACAAAAAAGCATTAATTTTTAATTCTTTTGGATTTAATTCTGAAAGACGCTATCAAAACTAATAGTACTATAAAAAGAATGTACATTATTACTTTATAATTAGCGCTTTTTGTTTCTGTTAAGGACAATTCTCTGGTCTCAGAAACTATTTGTTCACCTTGTTTGACGTAAAAGATTATTGAAAAATTGTTCTGCACTGGAAAGGTTAACGGAATCAACAACGTTGTGGTTTTGCTCTCAAGAGGTTTTAATTCTGGTAGATAGAATGAATTAGTTTTAGTTTTTCTCCCGTTGGATTGCACTTCATAAAACACCTGCATTGGATTAAGATTCTCTGACAACCGGTTCTTAAACGCGACTAACAACTCAACAGATTTCTCATCTTTGTTAATCAAGGAAACAGAAAGATTGTAGGGGAATTTAGGAATTTTCAATAAGGTGCTTTTATTTAACTCATAATCATTACAAACTAATGAGGTTTCAACAGCAATCTGTTGCGCGTTGGAAGGAAAATCGTTAATATTTAAAGCAAAAGACCTCTGTTCTTGAGAGAACATTACGGGAATCTGAAAAGACTTTTTTAATAACTGTTGCTTAGTCTGATAATCTTTCATCCCAACCTCAAGCGAGCAATCAAACAAGTCCTGCCCCTTGTTAAAGATAAAGACAATTACTTGTTGATTGTCCAATTTTTGCTTAATCTCGGCAAACATATCTGGATAAGGGACTATGACGATTATCTTTGCCACGATAGATATCTGCGCAGAAATGCCCTCAGTTTCTGACAAGATTTTCTGGGTGAAAACTATGGGAAAAATGTGAGTGCCTGGTTGCGCTGCCAAATCTTTAACATAAAAAACATAATTAACTTTTTGTTGACTGTCTTGAGACCTGAACGAAAACGAGCTTTTATCAAAAGCGATGTACTGTGAAAGCGAATCATTATACGAAATTGAAACGATGTTGTTCTCATCTACTGAATCAAAGATGATGAAAGAGCCCTCAAATGTGGAATCGTTCGCATTATCAAGATAATATACTTTTTCCGATGGAAGAACAGATAACGAAAACGAAATAGATGGGAAAAATATCACTAGAATTGTTAATGTGATTAATACGAAAACAAATATTCTCTTCGAATTGGATTCATTTAGAGTTTTTTTGTCCATTTTTCATATTTAATTTTGATGATTCTTTCAGAATGAAAATAGCGTTTTTTACGAATTGAGAATTCGGAACAATGATGATTTCATTGTCCTGAGTTCTCAATCTTGTTTCAAGCAGGTCTATGTGTTCTATTTGACCAGTCACATCCTTAATCCTGACAAATTTGCCTTCACTTACGCTTTTCTTTGAAAGGATATAAATGCCCGCAGTCAAATTTGGAAGGAAATCCTTTATGGAAAGCGCAACGAAGATTATAATTAGAATAAAAATAAACCCAGAAATTATATTAATTATCACACTTGCAATACCCATCACATTTAAACCCAAAGCTACGAAAATAAGTGCCACGACAAACGACGCTACCAGAGAAATGCCTTCTTCAAGTTTGATATCAAAATTCGTTATCGTTGAGAAAAATTTGTTAAGATTAAACTTCGATAGGAAATTTCTAAGGAGATTGTTTGTGATTTTAGCGAGCAATAATCCAAACAAAATTAGGAAAACTCCTATTGAAAAATTGCTGATTGCCAGTGCAAAGTTCATTTTATCAACCTACAAAATCTACAGATTTTACCATTAGTGGGATAACCACATTCCTCACAAAAATTCATCAATTCTGAGGTTTGTTTGTTATATTCTTGTTTGATATTATTGATTGATTTTATAAAGTTTATTTTTTTTGATTTATTCTCAAAAAAGATATTAAATTTCTTTTTCATTTTAAGTTGAGTACTGGCGAAACTGCGGGGGCATTCTATGTTCGTAAAAGGAACAGCATTTGCAATGCAAAATATCATGCTTTCTTTTTCAGTAAGATAATACAAAGGTTTAAGTCTGCCTATGAGTTTTAATTCTTTTCTCGTTTCGGTCATTTTACCCGAACGCAATAGATATTCGGTATTTCTGTTAAGCAAATTGTTCATAACAAAGAATAATTCATCATCAAGGTTGTGACCTGTAATTATGTAATCAAAACCATTTTCAAAAGCAAATTTATTAATCAGGTATCTTTTAAAAGTACCACATACCGAGCAAGCATAATTTTCATCAAAATTGTCAATGTTTTTATGATAAAGTTTAGGCACATCTATAATATTAAGTTTTAACCTTAAAAAGTTTGATAAACGTGTAACAGTTTGTTTGCAGGAGACAGAATAATTCCTTATTCCTAGATCCAAATAAATCAATTCCAAGCTTAAATTGTAATCGTTTTTGATTTTATTTAAGGAATAAGCCACTGCTGATGAATCCTTGCCACCACTTACTGCGATTAACACTTTAAGATTCTTCAATCTTAAGGAATCAAAATATTTCCTAATTCTCTTCTCGAAATATTTGATAAAATGCTCCTTGCATAATCGTTCTTCTTCATAAATTGCTCTGCTCTTGCAAAATCTGCATTTCATTTTGTATACTCATCTTGCATACTTAAAATCCAAAAAGTACTAGTTCGGTTATTAAATATCAAGAAAATAGAAAACAAAGATTATTTAAACAATATCCTCCTCAGAAACAACGACCATATCTCCTACAGCGATAACCGCGCTGAAAGGTATCAAAATATTGTCTTCGTTATCTCTTTCAAGATTAAGCTTCTCTACAGAAGGCGTTGGATTCTCTAAAACCAGATGAATCAACTCTCCTGATTTTGTTTCAAAAATAATATCTGCAACCTCCCCAAAGCGTTTACCACTTTTGCTAATCACAGTTTTACCAATAATCCTCTTTGATAATTGTTTCGAATCTTCCATGATGCATTAAATAAACAAACACATATATTTAAAACTTTTGTTAAATGCAAAGGATAAAATCTAAAACGGCTCTTATGAAATCTAAAATAAAACATAAACTATGATTAATTAACAAATGCAAAAACTCACCAAAGGGTAAATGAAATTCTAATGAAAATAAAGAAAAGCTGATGCCTCGCTCGGGATTTGAACCCGAGTCCCAGCCTCGAAAGGGCTGGATGATTGGCCGGGCTACACCAGCGAGGCATAAAAGTTTTGGATAAAAGATGCGTTTTTAAACTTTACGATTTTAAGTGAAACTTTTTAGAGAATATTCTTATTGATTAACATTAGTGTTTAAGCTTCTTACAATAGAATAAGGAGTGGTCTTTTTCAAAGGGATCAAGAATATACTGTTTCACATCATCAAAACAACGCGAGAGCTCTTTATTTACTTTTGAGAAAATTTTGTGTGGCTTTGAAGAAATATCTATGCTTCTTGCTTTAACTGATAACAATGCTTCGCCGTTCTTTTTTAAGAAAAATCTAACGTTTTTTAATAGAATCTCAACTTGATTCGGCTGAGCTACATCCTGAAATAAAAAGTCGGATGCCAAAACCGTGTTGTAATATTCCTCAGGTTTGTTCGCATCACCAAATACTGGAAGGATATTTTTTCTCTTTTCAGCCAGCAAAACAAGATTGTAGGTAACAAAAGGACTAAACTCTACCGCAAAAATCAGGCCGTTAGTTACAATATCGGAGATATGACTTACAGTGGTCCCCGTAGCAGCTCCAAGATAAAGAACTGTTGAATTTGAATTCAAGTTTAAGTTATCAAGGCCCTTGAAAACCGCCGCGGCAAGTTTTGATCGTTTTGGGTCCCAAACGCGATACTCTGATTTACCAATTCTAACAAGTTTCTCGCCATAAACAGTTACCCCTGGAGTTAAATTCTTGGTCAAAATTTCTTTTATTTGATTATTTTTACGGATTACTTTAAAATTTGGCAGGGATTCTATTGACATTCTTCATACCTCTTTTGAATATCTTCAAGAAGCTCTGTTGAGACATCTTTGTTATCAAAATAATCTACTTTTATTGCAATCGCAAGCTTGTCAGCAATAGCTCTCGCCATTTTCCCGCGATTTTTAGATTTAACTTTCTGCACGAGTGGATGTTGATAAAGAATTCCGTACTTGGGGCCCTTCTTACCGTTTACCAGGTGCCTAAAAAATGCTTTCTCAGCGCCTAGGATTTGAATAGTTGAAGCAGGCATATTCACCAAATTTTGTATTGAGCCTGCTTTGGCAAGTAACCTTGCTGCAATAGTTGGCCCAGCAATAGCGGAAAAGTTCTTCATAAGCTTTTCTTCTTGGGAAATTATAAACGAAAGCAGTTGTTTCCTCATTTCAAAGAGTCTTGAAATGGTCGAAGCAAAGTCTTTAATTGTTTGTTCAGTTTCTTTAGGAACATTTGAACCCATAGTCTGAGTTATTCCTTTAGACTTAGGAATTTCTTTTTTAGATTTTGAAGTGAGCAAAAGACATAGCTTTTCATTGTCGATGTTACTTAAGCTTAACTCAGGCAGATATGTTAATATAAATCTTCTCAGCCTTTTGGATAACAAATTAATTGTCTTGTCTAATTCATCAACTGCGTTAATCGCTTGAATAATGTAGTCATCCTCAAAATTAAGTTTTGAAAGATCCTCTTTTGTTTTATTAATAACAGCATTGTAAAGTTCAGTCTTGTGATTTAACAGGATATACTCAGAAATTTTCTCAAATTCATTAATATCATGACTTTCTGTGTTAAGCTCTTTAAGTTTAGAATCATTCCTTAAATCAATTCTCTGTATTTTTCCTGATTTGCTTATTAGAAAGTTTCCCAGGATATGTGAATAAAGCTTATTCATAACAGTTTAAAGAAAGTATGCCTTTGGTTTAAATATGTTTTTGTTAAAAATTTAAAGAAATTAACGGATTAATCTTAGATTAATGATAAATTAACTTGGATACAATTTAAATATAAACAAAAAAGATAAAAAATTCGGCGAGTTTAAACATACACGCTTTATTTCTTTTTAAGAGTAATTTCTATTGTAGAAACCCTTACTTGTTTTCCTTCCTTGTTCTCGAATTCTTCTGAGTCAATTTTTATGTCATCTACATATATCTGACCGTTTAAGAATCTCTTTGCTGCGATTTCTGCAACATCTACTGCTCTTGAGATAAATTTACCTCTTGCCTTAACGGTCACCTCTTCCGCATCTTGGGTAGTAAACTGCATAACTACAGCAGTTACATAGTTCATAAACGGTTTGTTTCCCACGAATATTGCGTTATCGGCCGCCATTTTTGCACCTCTTAGTTTTACTAATTTTATTTATTAACTGAATGTAAACAAGGATTTATTTAAAAAGGTTTTGGTATCTGCAAGTATTTCTTTAATTTTAAGTGCTTATAACCTGATTATAAACTGTCAAAACTCATAAATTCAGTTAATTTTAAAGGAAGGGTTAAGTATTTGTTGTTATACTTTGAAACAAGAATTTTTGAATAGTTTTTGATAAAAAATTTATGATAGGGACTTAATTTGTTATCTTCAGAAAAATGCGTTCCTTCTACAAATTCAAAAAAAGATGGCATAATGATTGCTGTTCCCATATTTTCTCCATTAATTTTGTAATCTGTGATTAAATAACACTTGAATTTCGCATCATTAATTAATAGCGCCGGGTGTTCATGCCCAAGTATCAAAAACTTTGATTTTTCAGGCAAATCTAAAAGTTTATGACCATGCGTAATAAAAACATCTCCAAAAACGATCTTGTCATTAAAAGTCATATCCAGTGAAAAGTCCTGTTTTTGCAAGAGATATTTAAGTTGAACATCGTGATTCCCAACAACTAAAATCGGTTCACAGTTATGTTCCCTGCATTGACTAACTAAAGAAAAAATTCTGTTTTTTAGCCTTCTTGGAAAACTGCCAAAGTCGTGAATAATATCGCCATTAAAGACTAGAACATCAATCTTGAAATCATTAATTTTCTTTGTGATTTCTTTAATCATATTCGATTCAGATATCAATGAATATATCCCTTTGCTCAGCAGGTAATCAGAATAACCCAAATGCAAATCAGAGAGTATCATAATTCTCCGATTTTTATATTCGAAAATTAAGTATGGACCATCTAAAATAAACCTGTTGAACAGTTTAATCATGTTTAGCAGAATTCGTTTACAGTTTATATAAACCTTTTTGTAGGCTGTGCTTGAAAAACTTTTTAAATACTGGCAGGGAATATTAAAGTAATGACCGGTTATAAAAAGGGACAGACAGCAGTATTCTTATTAATTGCAGTTATCTTCATCACTATGATTGTAATTTTTTTGATGATTCTGATGAATTCTGAAAAGAACATACAATCTTCAGACAGAATCAATTTCAATGTCTTTCAAAACAGTGTGACAGATTGTCTTAATCAAAAATTAGAACATGCAATTTATCTGGCTTCACGACAAGGCGGACTTATTTATTCAGGTTTTCAAGGCGGTAATACGCCCCTGGACCCCGACGCGTCTCATTTATTCCTAAAGTATTCGCATTCATATTATTCATATTATGTTCGTGTGTATATTAGGAGCATGAGTGAAGCTGGTGCTGTTGAA
>CAYLQM010000022.1:0-14916 GCA_964386095.1 uncultured Methanosarcinales archaeon | reverse complement strand
TTGACGATCTTAGTTTAAACTGCCAACAAAAACAGTTCTGCGGTTCTTTTATGTATAAGGGATTAAGAACATTCAAAACAAAAGAAGAATGCGAAAAGGCATTAAGAAAAGAAAACAAAACAATGATTTAAATAGGTAAAACCAAAAAAGTTGAATATCTGGTAAGGAAACCATAATACTATGGCAAAAAACCATAGTGGGATTATAAAAGCGATTCTTGAGAGACAGGAAGAAGAGCTTAACATAGCTAAGATATCAAGATATGGTAAAATAGACTACAAGAACACGTATAACATAATTAAAGACTTGGAACAAAAAGGTTTGCTTTCTGTTAGAATATTGGGAAAAACCAAAATAGTAGTTCTCAACAAAAAAGTGCATCCTTTAATCTTTGAAGCAGAATACGAAAGAAGAGAGGAGTTATTAAAAAAGAATAAGAATTTCAAAGCACTCTACACAAAACTTTCTGAATTGAATTTTCCATTCATTGTTTTGTTATTCGGCTCTTATGCCAAGGGAAAGGCAACGCAACACTCAGACATTGATTTATTGATTGTTTGTGAGGAAAAAAGAGAACAGAAAATCCAAGAAGTTTTAGATTTGTTTCCTTTAAATATACACTCGACTTTCACTAATTTTGAGGATTTTATGCTAATGCCAAAAAGAAAAGATTTCAATGTTGTCTCAGAAGCAGTTAAAAAAAACATAATCTTGACAGGTATAGAAGACTATTACAGATTGACAAAAAATGCTGAGTGAGGAAAGAATAAAAGAAGCCGAAATGAATGAAGGTTATTGAAAAAAACGGAATTTTAAAAAACAATGCTCAGGAAAGCCTAACTGTAGCCAATTTCCTTTATAAGAATAAGAAATCGAGTTTATGGATAATCGTAACATCATATTATTCAATGTTTTATCTCGCAAATGCTCTTCTACACAAATCAGGATATAAAGTTGGTCCAAAAGAAGTTTCATCTAAAAGTTTTATGGCTCTTTGCTTTTCCATATTATTCACCTTTTACAATATCATCTACAGTATCATTTACAGTATCATTGAATGTGCAATAACCTGTTTTTAGAGGACCTCCAAACACAATTATTTTCTTTGATTTTAGGAGATGCTCATAAGGTAACTGCTGATGCTTTGATTGCTTTTGCAGGAACAAAAATAAAACAATCGCTAATCGAAAGCTATGAAAATCTAAGGGATGAAGCTTTAGCAACCATAAAATCAGAAGAATTGATTGAATATTTTGATTACGAACGAAAGAAAAGAAGCTTTATTCAATACGACACTCTGGAAACCATTAAAATCTCAAAAGTAAAAACATCTTTGGAAAGATCCAAAGAGTTCATGCTTCAAATAAGCAAATTATTGGAGGATTAAAATCTTTCTTTAATCATGCAAAACCTTTATCGCTTCCTCAGCGGTTTGTCCTTCAAATACTATCTTTTTCACAGCCTCACTAATCTTCAAAGGTTTCTCGTGCTGCCAGATGTTTCTGCCCAAGATCATCCCAACCGCGCCAGCACTCATAACCTCTTCAACGCTTTTCAAGAACACAAAGTCAGGTTTTTTCGGTCCTCCAGCCACAGCTACTTTCGTTCTGCCGGCGTTTTTGACCAACCATTTAAACCCGGCAAAATCGCCATTATATCTTACTTTCACAATATCAGCCCCTAACTCTAATCCAACTCTAGCAGCATAAGCCAAAACCTCTGTGTTCAAAGGATCAGGAATATTTTTGCCCCTGGGATACATCCACGCAATCACAGGTATCTTCCAATTTCTTGCTTCCTCAACAATCTCTCCAAACTCCTTAAACATCTTATGTTCGTGTTCACTGCCAACATAAATTGTATAACCAACAGCTACAGCTCCCAGTTTAACTGCTCGTTTAACAGAACAATTGCTCAAAGACAAAGGCTCCCCGGATTTAAGCTTGGTTTTCCCGTTAAGCTTAACAATCAGATTAAGATTGTTTTTATACTCAGAGTAATATTTCTCAGCAATTCCTGGCTGCACAACTATTCCTGTAAAACCTCCTTGCAAAGCTATCTCAAATATGCTTTTAGGGTTGCAGTTGTCTAAATTAAAATCAACAGGTCCGTGCTCCAATCCTTGGTCGTAAGCCAAAACCAGCAGCTTGTCATTTACGAAAATGCTGTTCATTTTATTCCCCGTAAACCTGTTTCTCGGTTTCTTTAACTAAAAGTGTTGTTTTTAAGACAGTATCCGGGTTTAAGGACATGGAATCTATCTTGTTTTCAACCAAAAACTTGGCGAAATCTGGGAAGTCCGAAGGCGCTTGACCGCAGATTCCAATATATTTTCCTTTTCTTTTGGCAATTTCAATCACATTTTTAATCATTCTCTTAACAGCATCATTCCTCTCATCATATATATAAGATACGAGTTCAGAATCCCTGTCCAAACCCAAAGTCAATTGCGTCAAATCATTGCTTCCAATACTATAACCGTCAAACACATTCAAGAACTCATCCGCTAGAACAACATTGCTTGGCACCTCGCACATAGCATAAACCTCCAACCCATCTTCGTGCTGCACTAAACCGTGCTTTTTCATCTCATTGATTACCAAATGAGCTTCTGTTACAGTTCTGCAGAACGGAACCATCACTACAACATTCTTCAAACCCATTTCATTCCTGACCTTAAGCAAAGCCTTGCATTCTAAACCAAAAGCTTCATTATACTTTGAATGATAGTACCTTGAAGCGCCTCTCCATCCTATCATAGGATTGTCTTCCTTTGGTTCAAACAATTCGCCGCCAATGAGATTCGCATATTCATTTGATTTGAAATCAGAAAGTCTTACGATAACTTTCTTTGGATAAAACGCAGAAGCAATCATTGCTATGCCGTAAGCTAGTTTATCTATAAAGAATTGCTTTTTGTCACTATATCCATAGGTTAATTCATCAATGATTTTCTTAAGCTTTTCGTCGTTAATCGAATAATAATGCACTAATGCTAAAGGATGAACCTTAATGTATGAGTTTATTATGAACTCTTCCCTTGCTAATCCAACACCTTCTACGGGCAGGTTCGCCAAAGAGAAAGCCAGGTCCGGATTGCCTAAGTTTATCATAATTTTAGTCTTTGTCTTTGGCACTTCAGTTAAGTCAAGCTTCTCAACCTTGAATTTGAGTTTTCCTTCATATACAAACCCAACTTCTCCCTGAGAACAGTCTACGGTCACTTCTTGGCTATTGTTTAATGTTTCTGTAGCGTTTTCAGTTCCAACAATGCACGGAATGCCTAACTCTCTGGCAACAATTGCTGCATGGCACGTTCTCCCGCCTTTGTTGGTAATAATTGCAGAAGCTATTTTCATTATTGGCTCCCAATCAGGATCTGTCATCTCTGTTACCAAAACCTCACCCTCTTTAAATGAGGCAATATCTGTTACATGTTTGATTACATTAACCTTGCCAGAGCCAATTTTGCTTCCAATACTCATCCCTTTAATCAAAACCTTGCCTTTCTCTTCAAGCTCATAAGTTTCAAGTATGTTCTTGTTCCTTGTGGAATGCACGGTCTCAGGCCTGGCCTGAACAATGAACAATTGGCCTGTGATGCCGTCTTTTGCCCATTCCATATCCATAGGAGTGAACTTTCCTCTCTTCTCAGAGTAATGCTCTTCAATTGTTACCGCCCATCTCGCCAAAGTTAAAATCTCATCATCTGTTAAGACAAGTTTTTTCCTCGCGCTCTTTTCAACAGGGACATTCTTAACTCTCTTGCTGTCGTTACTGTAAATCATCTTTATTTCCTTATCGCCTACTTTTTTTGATATAATGGCTTTATACCCCTGTTTTAATGTTGGCTTAAAAACATAATATTCATCGGGATTAACCCTTCCTTGAACAATATTCTCTCCCAAACCATAAATTGCAGTAATGAAGACCGCATTGCTGAACCCGCTTTCAGTATCTATTGAGAACATAACTCCCGAGGATGCCAAATCGGATCTGACCATCTTCTGTACGCCAACTGACAAAGATATTGAAAAGTGGTCAAAACCTTTATCTTCCCTGTAAGATATAGCTCTATTTGTAAACAATGAAGCTATACATTTTTTAACAGATTCTAAAAGCAAGCTTTTGCCGCGGATATTTAAGTAAGTTTCCTGTTGACCGGCAAAAGAGGCATCAGGCAAGTCTTCGGCTGTAGCAGAACTTCTAACGGCGACATCTGTATTTTCACCGTATTGCAGGCATAAATGACCGTAAGCCTCAACAATCGCGTCAGCCAAATCTTTTGGGAACTCTCCATCTAAGATTAATCTTCTAATTTCCTCCCCTCTCTTAGACAAATCGTTTATATCGCTTTTGTTTAAGCCTGACAAAATTTCCCTAATTTTGTTCTTTAAGTCATTGTGCTCCAAGAAATATTGATATGCCCTAGCAGTGATTGCAAAACCATTCGGAATATTAACATCTTTTGAAGTTAAAAATCTGTACATCTCGCCTAAGGAAGCATTCTTTCCTCCCACTAAAGGAACGTCATTAACATCTATTTGGTCAAACCAAAGAATTAAAGCATTGTTCTTATCCATTTTTCATCCTCCTATAAAACAAAGATTTTTACAATGATTAATTATAAACCTCTAAAAGAATCTATTTAAGGTTTTTTCTCTATTCTAGAATTACGAAACTTTGTTATGACATAACCTCAGCGAATCTTAACCTGGGGAAACATCTTATCATGCTCTTTATCATAATCAAGAATTTGCCTAATAATCATCTTAAACGGAAAAAACAGGTGTTTGTTTTTTTCAAGAGATTTAAAGAAAGAATTTATTTTTGCTTCATCAAAAGGGTTCTTTTCATAATGATATGATATGTAACTAAACAATGTATCCATAACATCATACTCGTCCCAATTATTCTTAAACCGTTTAACACTCTCATACCAAAAAACAAGCTCATCCTCATACTGCGTAGGGTTTTCTTTATACTTTTCAAGAATTTCCAAAAAAGTTAATGAGAAATTCTCAACAGGATGACTAATGATATAATTCCTTCCTCTTGAAAAAACTTTAATGGCATTATTTAAAGCAAGGTCATCGTTTTTTAAGAATTTAGTTTTTAGTTCAATCTTTGGCATGTTCAAAATCTTCCCTTCAAGATTATCATAAGAACCAAAATCGATTATTTTAGCCTCAACCGAAGGCTTAAAACCTGTGAAGAAGAATAATCTATCAAGAACAGGAAAACTTATTTCAGGACTATAACCAATTATCTCATTTTTATTAATTTTAAGCAAACGATATGATTCCGCTTCCAGCATCAAATGAGAACAGATTCCGCCCGAAAAATAATGATTAAGAAATCCGTCACTCTCTTGAGGAACAACATCAACTATCGAATTGACTTGATTGTAAGAATCATTTATTATATGATAAAGAGCATCCTCATGATTGTTCGTTGAGTCCTTAGCCATTTTATTTTAAGAGACTTTTTAGCAATTTATAAACTTGTTTGCACAAACGCATGAAATATACGATACTTTTATTTGAAAATTAATAAGATTTATAAACTTATAGCGGGATTTTATTATAAGAAGTGAAACCTATAAACAATAAAGAAGTCATAAAATTAGAAAACGTGTATAAAATTTACACAATTGGAAAAACCCAAGTTAACGCTTTGAGAGGCGTCTCTTTGTCAATAAAAAAAGGTGAAATGGTTGCAATCTTGGGTCCAAGCGGCGCCGGGAAAAGCACTTTGATGAACATGGTTGGTTGTTTAGATATTCCCACAAAAGGTGATATTTATCTGTTCGGCAGGAACATTGCGCACCTTCATGAATCAGATTTAGCTACTCTCAGAGGTAAAAAGATAGGTTTTATTTTTCAGCAATTTAATTTAATTCCTTATTTAACAGCTATTGAAAACATAACTTTACCAATGTTGTTCCAAAGCAAAAGCAAAAGGGAAAGAATAAAAAGAGGCAGGGAATTATTAAAAATAGTAGAGTTGGAAGACAGGGAAAAACACAAGCCAAATGAATTGTCTGGCGGGCAACAGCAAAGGGTTGCTATTGCCAGGGCATTAGCAAATGATCCAGAAATAATTTTAGCAGATGAACCCACTGGCAATTTAGATACAAAAACGGGCAGTACAATTTTGGACTTCCTAAAAACCCTAAACAAAAAATTCAATAAAACAATAGTAATCGTAACCCATGACAGAAAAATAGGTTCTGAATGCCAAAGGCAGGTGTTCATTAAAGATGGTCAAATAGTTAACGCTCTTTGAGGTGGTCAAATGAAAACAAATCCAAATAAAAGGAATAAAATAACGGCTTTTTTCGTGATGATTTTTATATCGCTTTCAGTTTTAGCACTGTTGCCACTTTCTTTTGCAGAAGATGAAGAGTATGAACTTGAAATTATGCATTATGAACCCTTACCTGTTAGTTCTGGTCAGGAGTTTGAAGTTTGGCTTAAAATAAGAAATCTCGCAAAGGAAACGATTAAACCCGTGATTATACAGGCAGTTGATGAATTTCCGTTTGAAGTCATTGGCGATAGCGAGATTGAAATAAATTCACTTGGACCACGGGAATACTACACCTTCAAATTCAAATTCAAAGTTAACGACAATGCGGCTCAGGGAGAAAACACCCTGTATCTTAAAATTAAATATGGCAATGATGCATTTGTGAAAAAAGGTTTTGATATTCTTGTAATCTCCCAATCTCCAATAGTCGAAATAAAAAGCATTGAAACCAATCCTGAAAAAGTTGTTCCTGGAAAAGAGTTCAGTCTTAAAGTTTATTTAGCCAACTCCGACAAAACATCATTAAGAAACCTGAAGGTTAGTTTAAATTTGGATACTTTGCCGTTTTCTCCATTGCAAAGTTCGAATTATCAGAGCTTTGATGTTATTGATGCCAACGAACAAGTAACTGCCAGCTTCACTTTAATTGCAGACGCTGACACTGCGCCGGGCGTTTATAAGATGCCATTGACTTTGCAATATGAAGATACCTTGGGCAACAGCTATTCATCAACCCAAATAGTTGGAATCCTGTTGAATGATGTGTTAGACAATAATATTGAACCAATTGTTGGAAGAGCAGGCCTTTCTCCAAACAAAGAGAGCGAAGTTGATATCAAGTTTGTTAACAAAGGGTTGAGTGAAGTAAAATCATTGATTGCTGAATTACAAGAATCGCCTGATTATGAAATTGTGGGTTCAAGCAAGGAATACATCGGTTCAATAAAAGGCGACGACTATGACTCCGTAGATTTTATCATAGTGCCAAAGAAACCCGGTAAAATTGAATTAAAGATTAAGTATCAATATCTAAATTCTATGAATGATTTCTTTGAAAAAGAGAGCGTATTGAGCGTGACTTCAACAGAAGTTGTAGCAAAAACGTCCTCATCTCCAGTTGGCAAAATCATTCTAACAATAGTAGTGATTGCAGTAATCGTTGGCATTTATCTAAAATGGAAAAGGAGATAAAACAATTTATGATTGAAAAATGAGTTTTTTTGAATTCGCATTTATTGCAATTAGACATATTAGAAGGCTTAAGTTTAGGTCTTGGACTACGATTATTGGTATAATCATAAGTATAACTGCCATTGTGACTCTCACAGCCATAGGTCAAGGAACGCAGTCTGCTGTTTTAGAACAATTTAATCAGATTGGTGCTAATAAAGCGATCATCCTGCCAGCATCTCAAGTTTCAACTTTTACTGATCGTGATGTGAACGCAATTCTAAAGGTTAATTCTGTAGAACATGCAATCCCGTTCATAACCGAAAGTGCCATGATAGAATTCAAAAAAGAAAAAATCCCTGGCTTAATTCGCGGTCTTCCTGTTGACAAAAAAAGCTTGGAATTCGCTCCCGATAGTGCCCTTGTTAAAGTGCTAGAGGGAAGATATTTGAAAGAAGGAGATGGAAAAGTAGCATTTGTAAACTATTTCTTGGCAAAGGGTGACGAGCTTCATCCCAGGGATATGAATGTTGGAAGCAAAATTTTCATTAATGAAGTTGCCTTTAGAGTAATAGGCATAGGAGCGAGAACTTCAGACCAGTCCAAATCTGCTGTGGTTAGAATCCCTTTAGAAGATTCATTAAAAATTCTAAACAAAACAGATTATACTGGTATAGGCGTTATTTTCAAGGACGATATAAAAAACAAGGACAGGGAAATTGAAAGGGTTAAGAAGACATTAAGAGATGTGCGGGGAATCCATAAAGAAGATGATGATTTCACAGTTACTTCGACGGAAAGCATATTTGAAAGCTTTAATCAGATCATGTCAATTCTTCAGATTGTTGTGCTTGGAATAGTTAGTATCTCTTTATTGATTGGTGGAATTGGAATCGCTAATACAATGTTTGCTTCAGTTTTGGAACGAATAAGAGAAATAGGTACTTTAAAAGCAATTGGAGCGAGAAACAAGGACATATTTTTGATTTTTCTGATAGAAGCTGGTATTTTAGGATTGGTAGGCGGAATCCTCGGAGTTTTAATTGGCTGGCTTATATCTTTTGGCATTGAAAAAGTCGCAGCAAGTTTGGGATACGACACTATAAAGATTTCAATAAGTTGGTTGTTGGTTGTAGGTTCATTGGCTTTCTCGTTTTGTATTGGAGTTATTTCAGGAGTAGCTCCTGCCCTAAAAGCTATGAAATTAAAACCTATTGATGCCTTAAGATACGAATAATTTTAATTCTAACTTCTAATTGCATCAACAGGATTCAGTTTAGCAGCTTTAAGCGCTGGATACGCTGTTGAAATCAGCCCTAATATTAAAGAGAAGACAAAAGCAAAACTGATTAATCTGATGTCAAGCGTCACAATCAACATTTCGGAGTCAAGAGAACTGTTTGTAAGGTATTCAACAACTCTTCCTATGCTAAATCCTGCAAATAAGCCTATAACTCCCCCCAACAGAGAAATTAGAATTGTTTCGATAATGAAAAACAAAGCAATGTCAGAATTCTTTGCCCCTATTGCCTTAAAAATTCCGATTTCTTTTTTTCTTTCAAGAACACTCGTGTAGATGGAATTCATTATAACAAAACCTGCTACAAAAAGCGATACCATGGATAAAGCTATGATTAACAAATCTAAAGTGGACATTACCTGATTAAAAGTGTCAATGATATCGTCAGAGGTTTGAACTTCAAAATTTTCTTCACCTTCCTTAAGGTTTCGTTCTCGCCTTAATTCTGTCTTCACAGCTTCAGCAACCGAGCTGATGTTATAGTTACTACCTGCTTTCGCCATGATAATATTGTAAGTTGTTTTGTTCATAAGCTCCTTGTAAATGTCGATTGGAATCATAATTGTAGAATCGTCAGCGTCATTACCAAAACAGTTCCAGAAACCTATAACCTTGAATTTCGCGCCGAGAATTGAAATTTTATCATCTAGCTTGACTTCTTCATCAAACACCTCGCCTTTAGCATATTTGCATCCCAGAATGGCTTTGTATTTGTCATTTTTTTCAAAATCTTTTCCGTGAGAAAGCTCTAACTGTTGCATCTCCCTGATTACTTCCTCTTCTTTTCCCAAAGGAATACCTGCGATGTAAACAATTTTAGATTCCTCGTCAAGAGAAGCAACAACTTTATCAAAAGCCATTGGGCTGGCATCTTCAATTCCATCAACTTTCTTAATCTTAGCTATTTCCGAATCTGTGAATTCATTTGAAGCAAAAACCGAAGTGGGAATAAAAGCCATTCCTGCAGCTGAACTTGAGGTAATGTAAATTTTATCTCTGCCCATCTGTTCAAAGATGTTCTCTATGGAATTGGTAAGACCCTGAGAAATTGACAACAATGCCACCAGTGAACCCACGGAAATAACGATGCTTAAAACAGTCAGAAAAACGCGAGTTTTTCTCCTTGTGAGATTCTCAAAAGCGATTTTAAAAAAATCAATAATCATAAATACTAAAAAAGAAACTAATATTTAAAAAAGTTGTTAAACTTAACAGGAAATAAACAAAAATAAAACAACTAAAGAGACTTAATCAGAGATAAACTCTTCAGGTTTGTACTCAAACTCCTCGTCTTTTGTTATCTTTCCCCTAAGCTTTAAGTATTCTCTTGCTAACAGCCAGAATATTATGGCCAAACTTTTCTTACCTTTATTGTTGCAAGGCAACACTAAATCAATTTTATTAATCACATTGTTCGTATCGCACAAAGCAACAACAGGTATTCCGACCTTTATGGAATCCTCAACAACATTTCTATCAGTCCAGGGATCAGAAACAACGACTACTTTCGCTTCAATGAATTCTTTAAGATTTGTGTTTGTCAAAATTCCTGGCAAATATCTTCCAATCATTGCCCTTGCACCGGTAGCTTTCCTAAACATAGCAATGGGTTTCCAAGCAGATTCTCTTCTTCCGCACACTAAAATGTCTTCAGGTTCGTAATTAGCCAGAAACTTTGCAGCAATCATAGTTCTCTCGTTGATTTTCTCCAAGTTCAAAACGGACAAACCATCGGGCCTCTTCTTATAAATGAAAGGTTCCATTGCTCCAGTTTTAAATTTAGTCCCGATATGCACACCGTATTTAAGATATTCTTCAGTAGGTATTAACAGTTCAGATGCCATTTTTTTGTATTCCTCCATAATTTAACACTCACAAAACCGCAAGAACAAAGTCCTTGCCATCTTATTATCGCCCAGACAGCAGTTTACAGAGTCCTCCTACGAGCTATCCTCTGTAAAGGGCAATAAATGTGTAAAAATTAATTTTATTTTTAAAGGTTTTGGTTTAATCTGAATTACAAAAAACTTTACTTTTTAAAGAAATTTACTTTTTATTTAGATTCGGGTCATTAGTCAGCAAATCAACACTTTCCAAAAAGTCCTTGAGAACTCTGAAATCGTTGGTTTCCTGAATTAATATTTCAACAAGCTTTAAATCGTCAAAAAACGAGTTGTATGGTTCAATATTTTCTTGCCTAACAACAGATTCATTAAGACTTAGTCGTTTATCTTGCTGAGCCAATTCCTTGAGCTTAATTAAAGATTTTTTATTATGTTCAACAATCTCATTTAATTGCTTTATGTTAAATTTTAATTCAAGGTTTGCAAACGGATCTTTTAATCCGCTCACTTTTTTGCCTCGCACATAAAACGAATTCAGAAACAAATCTTTTCGTCTCACATATTCATTAAACTTAGCAATAGGCAATGTGTAAGTAATAGAGAGCTCGTCAAAAATTAACCTTTCATCGAGAGCATTGCCATAATCCACAATCAAGAGTTTAGCAGGGGTTGGAACACGGGAAGGAATTAATCTGACTCCAAGCTCCTTTTCATCTAAAAAACTTTTTTCGTACAAATATTTTTTTAATATGGTTGAAACCAATTTCTTGGCAGAGTTTTTTGTTATATTTAGGCCATACTTTATAAGAGAAGCGAACCCGTAATTTTGATATAAGCTATTTACCTGTGGCAGCAATAAAAGATAATTTTTAAGTTGTTTATTGCTGGTTCTTTTTTTATCAATAAAATCCAATAATTGCGCTTTCTGCTTGTTTAGTTCTTGAAACTCAAAAGAATTGGATCTCAGAAAATTCGATAAGTGAATCAAAGACCAAACAAAGAATTCATCCTTGTTTGCGAGATAACCCGTCCCCGCATCTCTGGAAGCTGACGAATAATTCAGATAAAACAAAGAATCATTAAACCCTGCAATAATCTCGAACAAAAGATTCGGTGATTCCGCACAAACAAAAAGTTTTTTATCTATGCCATCATATAAATACTTAAACCCCGAGGAGGAATAAGTTACGCTATCCGGTCTTAAAACCTGCTCGAGATACTTTTTTTCGCATTTATTTATTGGATAACTTTTCACAAAATTCCAGAGAATAGATGACTCTATGTGATTATATTCTCTATTATAAATCAAATCTTCAACTTTTTGTTCTAATTTTTCAAAAGCTTCCAGGAATTCGTCATTTAATTCGTTCATAAAAATCTTATGGACATCAAAAATTTCATCCTCATCACTATTGTCAAGATATTCTTTAATTTCCTTTAAATCAGTTAGGAGCACGGACTCACGAGATTTCGCTTCTAAAAAATTTTCATAATAACCTGCTATTTTATCAGAAAAGTCCGAAAAATTTTTTGAAACGTTTATATTTAGATACGAAAAAGGATATTCCTCAAAAGCTGAATAATACTTTTGAAAAAGTGAAATAATATCCCTATCAAGGCTCATATAAAAAAGAATTTTGATTTTATTTATAAAGTTTTTCACTTGAGAGTAGTATAAACTACCTATAAACTCACAGAAGTTATGAAAAATAGCGGACCCGGGGGGATTTGAACCCCCGACCCACAGGTTAGAAGCCTGTTGCCCTATCCTGACTAGGCCACGGGCCCATTTTTTTGAGAATTAACCCTATTTAAAAACATTTCGGAAAAAGAAGGGAAAATAAATCAAAAGTGCTTTTAATTTCTAAGTTTTTACTTTTAATCTAAACCTTGCTCAAAATCTTCTAATTCAATTTCTTCTAGAACCTCTGGAACCATTTCTTTAATTTCATCTTCATCATATTCTAGCCCAAATTTATTTAGAACCTTAGGGAGGAGCTCATTTAAACTATCTAACCAAGCTTCATCTAAAACCTCTCCGTTCTCTTTTGCAAAGTAGATCTGCAACTTTACAGTTTCCTTAACAACTGTTCTAACATTAGGAGATTTACCTACTTGTTTTTTAATTAAATCGTAAATATTTTTAGCAAAATCTTCATAACTCTTATCAATATTCTCCTCACTAGACTGTTCAAAGAGAGATAAAAGTTCATAAAAATCAGTCTCTATATTTTTCTTCAAAGTAAGTAACTTGTACATCTTTTCTAGGTCCTGAAGAAAAACTAATATAAGACTAAAAAGATCCTTCTGCTCAATTACCTCTTCTCTTTCACTTTTAGACAACCGTCTAGTAAGATAATAATTCAAATTATCAATCGATTTCTCGTAGTATTCAATGGCTTTTTGAATTGAATCTCTTGAGAAAAGAGAAGCTAGTTCACGATCCTCATTAATATTCTTTACTATAGCATTAATTAAGGACACAAATTTAGGTTCTTTACTAGAAAGATATTTATTAATATATTCTTTTATAGTCTTCTTTCTCTTTTCTTCCCATTTCTTGTAACAAGAATCACACAAAACAGATCCATCCTCTAATTTATATTTTTTAGAAAAAACACCTAAGACTTTATGGCATTTTGAACATTGTACCATCTTTATAATCCCCTCTCTAAAATTTCAGACACTAAATATATAAACTTTTTTAAAATGAAAGATTAGTTTAAAATTACTAAATTATGATTCAAGATTTTCTTCAGACTTTTGAATTCTTATGGTTAGACTAGCTCCACAATATGGGCAATTAATTATTAATTCCTGTTTTTTACCAACACTTACTTTTTGTTCGAATTCTTTCCCACAAAGAGGACATTGAACTTCTATTTCTTGTGTATCTTCATTCTTATTCACGGACACGACTTTATGAATTCCAATTTGTTTTTCTTCATTTTTGTCTTTTAAAGTGTTAATAATCTTTCTTAATTTTAAACCATCCCATAATTCCACATCGTTTCTTAGCGCAAGCTCAATTGCACTTTTAGTAAAAGAACTGTTTGTAACAACCATTGCTTTATCAGCATTATAATAATTTTTAGCAGCAACAACCTCTTGAATTGCCTTATTAGGAACCTTCCCATTATATTTTTTAGCTTGGACAACAATCTTTTGACCATCCTTCGATAAGATCAAATCAGCACCTTGATCCCCAGAGAGGGGAGTCTGGATAACTGTGTAACCCAGCAATGAAAGTAACTTTTGTAAATATTCTTCAAAATCATAGCCGTTTAAGTCTTCAAAACCCTCAAGTTCTATCTTTGAAAACGAGCTAAGATTTTGCTTAAACTGTTCTAAATCAATCTCTTCTAAAACTTCCGGGATTATCTTTCTAACTTCTTCTTCAGTATATTGTAATCCAAATTTATCCAGAACTTTAGGAATAACATTTTTTAAGATGAACAGGTAAGAATCTTGAGAAGTCGATACATCATCTTGATTCAAAAGTAAATAAACTTGAATGGACATTCTTACAAAATTTTTCAGACTTAAATTTTTATCTAAATTTTTAGTAAATAATTTTATCTCTTTGTAAATGGAATCTGCGGCCAAATCTGTCAGTTCATCTAATTCTTGATTAAGAACTTGCTCAACTAATCCAAAAATTTCAAAGTAATTAGTTTTAATGTCCTCTTTCTTATCAAATATCTTATAAATTTTTTCTAAATCATCTAAGAACATTAAAACAGTCTCACACATCGCTTTAGTATTAATTATATCATCAATATCATTATATCCTCGCGACTGTTTTATAGAGAGAGTATCATTAAGAAGCGTCAAATAATACTTCCTAAGTTTCTCCAAGGAATTACGTTGAATGAGACGATCAAAATCTGTATTTTGTATTAGTGCTCTAATATAACCTTTAAAATCTCCATCCTTTTTAGAAAAATAGCTTTTAATATATTCTCTCATAATCTTCTTATTTTTAACTCTCTTGATTCTTTCCTCTCTTTCTTTTATTAATCGCTTAAATCTATTTTTCTTTTGTTTTTGTTTCTTCCACTTTTGATAACAAGATTTACATAAAAGATTGCCATCTTTAAGCATATATTTTTCAGAAAAGAGACCTAATCCTTTACCACACTCAGAACATCTTACCATGTTTATCACTGAACAGCATATAAATCTAGAAAGA
This sequence comes from uncultured Methanosarcinales archaeon, assembly GCA_964386095.1. Taxonomy (GTDB): domain Archaea; phylum Nanobdellota; class Nanobdellia; order Woesearchaeales; family JASKKU01; genus JASKKU01. The sequence continues at coordinate 98 of CAYLQM010000022.1, read as the reverse complement.
TATTTATTTAAATTTTTCTTACATCAAGATTAACAACATAAGGAAAATGAAAAACAGCAAATAATCCAATAGGGAATTTGTTTTTATAGGCCCTTTAA
>CAYLQM010000021.1:0-15358 GCA_964386095.1 uncultured Methanosarcinales archaeon | reverse complement strand
ATTATCTCGCCTATTTCAATGTCTTCATTCTCGTCCAATAAAAGGTCATCAATCTCCTCAACAATAGCGCTGTCATTTACAGTCTCTTGGACTTCTTGCGTTTGTGTTTGCGTATTCTGAGTAACTTGCGGCTCTTGCTGAATCTCATTTGATTCTGATTGCTGGACATCTACCGAACAGGAACTTAAAAACAAAGCCGTAACAACTATTATGATCGTTGCCAATGTTAGCAAACTCTTACGATTCATGAAAAAATCACCTCACCAATTTGTTATTTAAATATAAATCCTTAAACTCATCTAAAATTAAAAATTATATAAAACTTTCTCATCTTATCTAAGTAGCCTACGAATTACCTTCTACCCTGCACAAGATTTAGAACATCTTGTGGCTTAGGATTTGAAACCATTCTGCCTTTCCAATCAATGTTAGTTTTATTCATCGAAAGTTTTGCTAATTTTCCCATTAAGTGTTCGTTTTTATCTAATCGAGCATTTAGTTTCTCTGAAATTTTCCCATGAATTACACTTAACCTTTCTCTAGCTCTCGTAGCTACATTAACACTTAGCTGACGAATCTGTTGCTCTTGAGCCCTTCGCATTTTCCTAACCCTTTCTTTCAATTGCCTGATTTGCTGAGTTTGATTTCCGATAACAGTTCTTATGTGTTGTCTTAATTCATTCTTTAACTGTTGTTTATTTGCTAAAGCAGATTCGTTAAATCTTATATCTGACCTATTTAACATTTTCTTAACAATGTTTTCATTGTGCGCTCTAATATATTGTCTAATCCTTTCTTTAACCGCATTAATTCTGTTCTGGACCCTCAGCTTTGCATTTTCATTAACCTGAACTCTAATTTGTGCAAACTCTTCATCAGTAAAATCTTCATGTAAAATGTCATGAAACTGCCTAATCAAAGACTTGCTCTCATTAAGCAAAACTAAAAAGTCTGAGGTTAAATTTTGTAAGATCTCAGAATCTACACCTTCAGGTATTTTCAATAGAGTTTCATTAATCTGATCAGCAACAGCTTTCATGTTTTCAAGTACAAGTTCTAATTCTGAAGAATCATAATCAGGCATAACCTGATTAATCGCCTTAATTGCTTCTTCTCCCTTAATAATCTGAGTATCAAGAGATTTATATAACTGTAACAACCTAACTCTTGAACCAAAATTGTCAGTAAATGCTTTTAAAACAACATCTTGTGATTCAACATTTGTACTATCCTCTGCGGAAACCAAAGGTGTTATTGCTATTGAAAATACTACAAATAACACAGACAGCATCACAAAATGATTTAATTTCTTTCTCATGGTAACCACCTCCGAAAAAGATTTAAAACATTTCAAACATAAAGGTATTATATAACCGGAACAATATAAATAATTTTGCCGGAAAGGTGGCGGAACAATGGGAACAAAACCTTACCTCAAAGTATTAATTGCCATTCTTGCAGTAGTAATCTTTTCTAATTCCATAAACTTCAGTTCAGCTTATTTCGGTGATTTAACGATAAACATAAACCAAAAAGGAGAAGTGACAACAACTGGGGAAACTGATTGTAAAGAGTTAAGTAACTTGAATAATGCTCTCAAATTCACTTCAGTTAAAAATAACAAGATTCTTGTTAATATCACTTCCCAATGCTTCTTTGAATCCATCAATTACGAAATCAGATTGCCAAAAAACACTTTGTTAAACTATTTCAAATCCTCAACGAGATTCGTGATAACAAGCGAAAAAGAAAGCTTAATCATAAAAAGTTCAGATTCTTCAAAAAAATTAGAGATTTTGATTCAGTTTTCAACAATTGACACAAATCAGCAAAATCTCTTTCTTATAATTTTTATAACAACCACAATTCTCTTAACGATTAGCAGTTTATGGTTGTTTATCAAGCAAAAAGATTCTATTAAAACAATTAAGGAAGAATTGAGTGAACGACAAAAACAAATAATTGAGATTTTATTCAAAGAAAAATCAATATCGCAAGCAGAATTGACTAAAAGGCTTCAACTTCCAAAATCCTCAATATCAAGAAACATAAACTCGCTCTTAAGGCGAGGAATAATTCTAAAAGAGAAGAAAACAAAAACAAATCTTATCAGGATAAATCCAGAATACCTCAAAAATAAGATAGAATAATAAAAAATCAACTTATAGTACATGCACTCCAACCGCAATTATGACAGGTTTTGCAACCGGACTCTGAAGCAAGTTTGCTACCGCACAGGGGACAAGTATCCTTACCTTCAACACTTTTCGGGTTTTTGGTTGAGTTGATTTTTAAACTGTTATGTTCCTGCTTATATCTTCGTGCATTTATGTTCTTTACATTGCCTTTATCAGTTAAGAAAAGGTTTAAAGATTTGTTTGAATTTTCTGATTCTATAACTAAAGATACATCAATAAATTCTGAAAGTTTTGGGTTGCTTTCAACAACTTGTTTAAGTTTATTTATAGCATACTTTGAAGGTCTCAAAACAAATTGTTTTGATTCATCGCCTTCCACGTTCAAAACCTGACCAAATTTACTACCATCCCGATAAACCGTTACCCCTTTACAGTTTAGCTCGTGAGCAATCAGGTAAGCATGTTTTATGTCATCAACATTTACATTTTTCTTCATGTTTATAGTTTTACTGATACTATCAGTAACCCAAAGTTGCATCTCGCCTTGAGCCACGAGATGATCCAACCAATGCAAATCCATTGCTGTAACAAAAACGTCCTTTAAATCTTCAGGAATCTCTTCGATGGTTTGAATGCTGCCGTTGTTTTCGCTAATCTTTTTTAACAGTTCTTCACTATAAAGCCCTCTTTTTTTGAGTTCCTCTTCAAACACAGGATCTACATAAAAAAAGTTGCCCACAGTAACCCTTTTCTCAAAAACCAAAGCAAAAATTGGTTCAATACCGCTCGTTGTATCAGCAATCATGCTGACAGAACCGGTTGGCGGGCAGGTAGAAACCATTCCATTTCTCAAACCGTGTTCTTTTATTTGTTTAACCAGTTCATCCCAATTTAAAGTCCATAGTTCTCTATGATAATAACCCTCAATTGGCAATTCTTCCTTAACATATTCAGTTTTATCAAATAATGGAAAAGGTCCGCGTTCCATGGCAAGTTGCACAGATTCCAAGTAAGCGTAATAAGTTAAATGTTCTAAAACCCTTCTCATAAATGAGAATCCTTCGGCACTGTTATACTTAATCTTTAGCATAAAAAGAGCTTCTGCCAATCCCATCACGCCAACGCCAATTCTTCGCGTTAATTTGGTTGCCTGGTGAACTTTATCCAGAGGATAATTATTCACTTCCATCATATTGTTAAGATATCTTGTTACCTTCCGAACAACTTCATCAAACTCAATCCAATCAAATTTATCATCCTTGACAAACTTGTTTAAGTTTATGCTCGCGAGATTACAGGATTCATTCGGATAAAGAGGTTCTTCACCGCAAGGATTTGTTACGGCAATCTTACCTCCCTTCGCAGGTTCTAAAACATTCCTGCGGTTAATATTATCTAAAAACACAACGCCGGGATCTGCAATCGACCAAGCATAATACGAAATCAGGTCAAAGACTTCTTTAGCATCCTGTTTCTTAACTTCCTCTCCAGTCCTCGGATTAACAAGAGAATATTTTTTTCCATTCAATAAAGCCTGCCAGAAATCATCCCATAAACCGATAGAAATGTTAAAATTGGGCAAAACTCCGTCGTTTTCCTTACATTTTATGAAATCTATGATATCAGGATGCCAATCTTCCAAAATGCCCATATTAGCTCCTCTTCGAACTCCTCCCTGCTTAATCACATCAGAAACAGAATCTACAAGCTTCATGAAAGATATTGGTCCCGAAGAAACTCCCCGAGTAGAATCAACAACATCATCCTTCGGCCTCAATTTAGAAAAATTTATGCCAGTACCGCCACCGCATTTTTGAATAATCGCAACATCATGTGTCAATTCCATAATGGACTCCATATCATCTTCAACATTCAAAGTGAAACATGCCGAAAGCATTCCTAATCTTCTTCCGGCATTAATTAAGGCCGGGGTATTTGGCATAAAGAACTTGTTTGTTAATAATTCAAAAACTTCTGTAATTTTCGCTTCGTACTTGTCGAAATACCCTTCCTCAAGAAGTTTAAGGAATTCATCAACAGACACGAGCATGTGCCCCTCTTCCCCAAGTTCTTTAAAAAGCGACAACAATCTTTCGAACATATATTTGTTTAATTTGTAACGACCTATCTTGAATTTCAGATGATAATCATCAGATAGGGCAAGCAATTCGTCTACCCTTCCCACATCCTGTTTGAACCCTGTCTGGGACGAATAGACTCTTTCATCAAAAACCAGTTCGGCTAAAACTGAGATAATGCTCACTCTTTCAAACAATTGTCTTGGTCTCTCAACAATTTCATTGTTTTCAGCTTTAATAAGATACCTTGACGCCAAAACCCTTAATGCATTAAGAGAAAAAGATTTTTCAATATTATCTAACTGACTCACATTTAAAATTAACTTTTTCTCATTTCGTTCATCTGATTTCTTTTTCCTGTAAAGTATGAAAGCTTTTGCAACATCAAACAGATTCTTTCGCATCAGAGATATCTCGATCAAATCTTGTATCTCTTCAACATTCGGTTCCCTGTTTGAAAATTGTGATTGTATTAAATTCAAAACCTCTTCTACTACAGCCTCTAACAATCTTTTGTTAGCTTTATTCTCAGCCAACATTGCCTTCCAAACAGAATTCTTTATTCGCGTTACATCGAATTCGGCTTTTATGCCATTGCGTTTAATCACAAATTTAGGCAATTTCCGTTCAATGGTTTCTTCATTCATAACTGACACCACAACATATTGTGTTACTATTGTAAGCAGACAACAATATTCTGTTATTTTACAAATTTAAATAAATTTTGATACTTCAAAAATACGAATTAAATAAACAATTTAACAAATATATTTCAAATTTCAGAAATCGTTTAAAAAGTGTTTAAAAATCAAAATAAACGCTTGAATAAAATTTTAAAAACAAGTCAAGTAAATCTGTGATAAAAACACAAATTCACTTCAATCTGATGGATTCCAGATTCTTAGGCAGATTTGTCTCAACCTTATAAGTCCTATGGATTGTACTTGCCAAGTCTAAAGCTCTGCTAACTTCACCATGAACAAGAACAACCTTTTTTGGTTTAGGGTCCAACGAACCTACAAAAGCCATTAATTGCTTTCGATCACTGTGGCCGCTTAAACCTTCTATGGTCACAACATTTAACCTTAAGTTCAAAACCTCATGTTTATTTTCGGCGGTTGCGAAATAAATTTCTTTCTCTCCATTTTGTATTCTTCTTCCCAAAGAACCCTCTCCTTGATATGATACAAAAATCAAGCTGTTGTTTGGATTGTCTCCAAGACTTCTAAGATACTCTACGCTAGGTCCCCCAACCAGCATTCCAGAAGTTGCAAGGATAATACATGAGCCTCCTTCGATCACCTGTTTTCTTTCCTTAGCTGAGCCAACGGTCTTAAAATGCTCCGAAAGAAACGGATTGTGTCCTTCAACAAAGATCATTTTTTTAAGATTCTTATTGAAAAATTCCGGATAAACTGAGTAAATTGCAGTTATGTCCCAAACCATGCCATCAACATAAACTGGCACTTCCGGAAGCTGACCTGTTCTAATCGCGCGCTCAATTAATACCATAACTTCTTGAGCTCTGCCAGAACCCAAAACTGGAATCAAAACCTTCCCGTCCTTAGCCAAAGTTTCTTTCATTGTATTAAGCAAAGATTCCTCGCTTTGTTTCCTGGAAGGCATGACATTGTCTCGTCCACCGTAAGTGCTTTCCACAATCAAAGTTTCTAATCTTTGGAAACTGATTGGCGGCGGGTCTAAAAGCAACGTTCTCGCAAATTTAAGGTCTCCAGTGTACAAAAAGTTGTGCAGACCATTGCCAACATTGATATGTGCCATTGCACTCCCAAGGATATGGCCTGCATTATGAAAAGTTAACCTCACATCTGGCGTTATGTCATTAACCGTATCGTAATCAAGCGTAATTGTGTGTTTTATAAATTCCTTAACATCATCTATCGTGAATATTGGGTCCTGCCGTTTCTCCATCATTACTTTAATAAAATCAATCAACAGAAGAGCGCCTACATCTCTTGTAGGTTCCGTACAGTAAACTGGTCCCCGATACCCAAACTTAAAAAGATAAGGTACTAAACCGATGTGGTCCAGGTGTGAATGTGTGATTATTACTGCATCAAGCTCATTAATCCTGAACTCAGGCGCTTCAAGGAAAGGATAAGGCCGAGAAGAATCAGTCACATCAATTCCGCAATCCAACAGAACTCTTGATTCCGGTGTTTGTAAAAGCAGACAGCTCTTCCCAACCTGACGTGCTCCTCCAAGGAAACTAATCCTGACCCACTCATCCTTCTTATTTTTCGTCCAACCCTCATAAATCCGCCTGCCGACCTTGTTTAAAAAATCTCTTCTATATTCAGATTCAAGAAACAAAACCTTCCTAATATCTTCCACAATCTTAGACCTAACGGGCGGGGCTCTTCTAACACCTGCAGTCCACAGAGTCTTTTGTTTGATGCCTTTTAAAATAGAACCGTCTTTTCCGATAACAGCTCCAGGTTTGTGCGCTTCAATAATAACAACAGACCTTGCCGGATCAAACAGAATATCATTAATTCCTGCTTCTTCAGGGACAAGTTCAGTTATGACCTTTTTTAAATCTTCCTGATTTGCAATTATCGCTGGGTCTGCTCTTAATTCAATTCTCTTTTTAAGAGCATTTACTGCTTCTTTTAAATCTCCGTTTGAGTTTAAAAAGAATTTCGCATCCTTCGTATACAATACAATATTCGCTCCCTCAAAAAAGATTTGACTTATCTTGTTTTCAGGGATTATTGCAAAAAGCTCCTTAAAAATTGGCAAATCCTTCATTTAAACAACCTCTGCATAATTTCACAATTTCTGATTATCCATCTAACAACATTTTAAATTTAAAATCACTTTAAATTCTGTAAAAAACAGTTTGTCAAACGGATTCAAATAAGATTCATCCAAAAAGTTTATTTTTCCAAACGTTCAATAGTGAATATCTTATTCACTTCAGTTTTCACACCTTCGTCAGTAATGCTCACGATTTCTATACCATTTCCAGAAGCGATATCTCTATTTAGTGCGCCATACAATGCGTCATATGCCAACTTAACACCTTCATTAACAGAGATATCTTTATTGTATCTTGACTCAAGAACACCTAAAGCCATAACACTTCCGCTACCTGTAGAAAAGAAATCTTCAATTTTAGTAATAGAACCATCAGGATACAGGTCATAAAGTTGAAATCCTTCAACATCCTTGCCTCCAAGAATAAATTGGGTTATTGCTGGAATTGTTGAAAGAGACCTTATCTTATTATACACAATCAATCCAAGAATATTAACCACTTCACTAACAGTAGGATCTCTGTTTGCTCTTAATTTAAACAGATTTATTTCAGCTGTTATAAGTTTAATAAACATTTGTGCATCAGATACTGAACCAGCAATAGTTAATGCCAAGGAATCAGCGATTTTGTGTATCTTCTGCGCCTTCTTATCTGCGATAAGATAACCCGATGTGGCTCTCTTATCAGCACCTAAGACAATACCATCCTTACACATTAAAGCAACCGTTGTGGTTCCCGTTTTAAGAATATTCTCTTCCTTAATCAATTTAAAGCACCCAGAATAAATTTTGTAATAAAATAGGTATCAGGGCAAAGAATTTAAATATTTTTCTATTTTGTACTACTCAAGTTAAGAGTGTTAAGCAACAAAGAATTAAAAGGTTTCTTTTAGAGTGTCAGTGGGAGTTGCTTCTTTTTTTAAAAGTCATAGTCTTAAGAACACTAATCCTAAAAAAAAGGATGCAAGGTTGCAAATAAAAGAAACAAGTATCGATATCTTATGCCTAAATTTTAAAATGACGGAAATAATAAGACTTTCTATTAAAATTGCGAAAATTTCACCGATAAGAACACAAGCTAATCTTACTTTTACCAAAAAAGGAAAAACAAACCAAACATAAGGATGCGTAGCAAATGAACATAGAAATCCTGTAAACAGCACTCTGAAATTGGTGATTTTTTCTTTCTTAAAAAAAAATTTAATTATAATAAAAAGGGTTATTGTTTCAATAATTATCGTTAATAATAAAGAAATTAAAAAGTTGTGCTCGTATAACATTCTTAACATCTTCCCCAAAACAATCTCTTAAAAAAGCTCAAAAATTTATCCCAAAAGGTCCCTAATTTGAGTGTTGGAACAGGTTCTGATTGAGATGCATTTGTTGGTTCCTTGTCATTAACGTCATTAACATCCGGTTTATCAAAAATTTCAACTTTCATTGGCTGGCCATTGTTGTATTCAGAGATTTGCTTTGATTTGTAAGCAATCAAACTTCCGTTAAATCTTGCAATTGAATATTCAATCGTTTCTTTTTTTAGAGGATTTTTCGCATCAACATATCCTCCATAAGGTTCAACATTATCCAACAATAGAGTTAAATCATCAGGATTTAGGCTTTGAATGTCAAGAACATCAAATTTTTCTCTTGTTGTCCAATAAATATCCAACAAATTAAATTTGTATCCTTTTTTTAGGCAAACATCATTTTGTATTTGATACGCTTCATAAGTCTCAATCATAGGACCTGTATAATAACCAATTAAAACCACATCCGGAAATTCGTCCAGGTTTACAAATTTAACGCATCTGCTCACTGGATGAGAGCCTAAGGGAATAATATCAGCTGAAACTAAATTAACTATTAACATCCCCAAGATTGTCACAATCAAAAATAATTTTCTTACCATAACATTCCTATCTAAATAAGCATATATAAAGGTTGCGTAAACCACAATTAAAAAAATCAGAAATCACACAAACGAAAAAATAATCTTTTGAATAAGGTATCCTATTGCTATTAAAGTTAGAATCGTATTTGAAAATCCCAATAAAATAAAGATTACATAAACTCCCACTATCAAATCAAAGAAACTTGCAATATCCTGAAAGATTACGAATTTTGTTATTAAAAAAACGGCAATTCCAATTAAAGGGCGAAGGAAAATAAAGTTAAAAACAGAGAATATTAAAAGAATCAAACCCAACAAATCAAACAACGCCAAAAGTTTCAACAACATATTTTCAAGGTCCTAAACAAAATTTATATAAATTTCGCAAAGAGTCAAGTTAAATATGTATACTATTAAATTCAAACCCCGATTATATCAGGAAACCATTTTTCACACCTGCTCGGAAAAAAACACGCTTGTTGTTTTGCCTACAGGTTTAGGAAAAACAAACATTTTTGTGATGTTAGCTGTGCAAAGATTGAACATCTATCCCAACTCAAAAGTTGTTCTTTTAGGACCCACTAAACCTCTGGTAGATCAATATTTCAAAGTTTTTCTATCAAGCACAAACATCCCTGAAGATGAGATGATAGTGCTTACAGGAAAAGTTAATCCTGACAAAAGAGCCGAGTTATGGAAAAAGAAAAAAGTTATTTTTTCCACGCCTCAAGGTTTAGAGAACGACCTTTTAACTTCCAGAATAAGTTTGGAAGATGTTTCTTTATTGGGTTTTGATGAAGCGCATAGAGCTGTTAGCGGTTATGCTTATGTGTGGATTGGCCAACAATACAACAGAACTTCAAGGTTCTCAAGAATTATTGCAATGACTGCCAGCCCAGGTTCAGACCTTGAGAAAATTCAAGAGATTTGCAATAATCTTTTCATCGAGGCCGTAGAAGTTCGCACTGATGAAGACCCTGATGTAAAACCCTATGTAAAGGAGAAAAAAATCAATTGGATTTACATAGAGTTACCTGAAAACTTCGAGAAGGCAAAAACATTTTTAGATAAAAGTTATCTAAGCAAACTCAATAAAGTCAGTGAATTCGGATTAATTCAAAAAGACAAAGTAAAAGACATCCGCAAGAAAGAGCTCATCGGGCTTCAGGCGGAAATTCGAAAAGAGGTATCGCAAGGCAACAAAAGTTTTGAGAATTTGCAGGCCCTGTCCCTTCTTGCAGAGGCGATGAAAATAGAGCATGCTATCGAACTTCTCGAAACGCAAGATATCTCTTCAGTAAAAAATTATTTTGATAAACTTTATCATGAAGCTTTAAAGACAAACATTAAAGCTTCAAAAAACCTGTTTAAAGACCCCTACTTCAATTCAGCTCATCATCTCATTGAGCTCATGTTTGAAAATGGTGAAAAACATCCCAAGTTAAACAAATTAAAAGAATTAATCCAGGGCATCAAAACTAAAAAACCTGATTCAAAAATAATTATCTTTACCCAATACAGAGATTCTGTATCAAGGATTAATGAGGAAATAAAAGATATTATTAAAGTCCAATCATTCGTGGGACAAGCCAAAAAGAACGGCTTGGGATTATCCCAAAAAGAACAAAAAAAAATAATTGAAAAATTCTCAAATGGAGATTTTGAAGCGCTTGTTGCTACATCTGTCGCAGAAGAAGGTTTAGACTTGCCTTCTGTAGATTATGTAATATTTTACGAACCCGTACCAAGCGCTATAAGATTTATTCAACGAAAAGGTCGAACAGGAAGGCATGATATAGGTCACATTTACATACTTGTCGCAAGAAAAACAAGAGATGAAGCTTATCGATGGAGCGCGTATCACAAAGAGAAAAGAATGTATAGAACGCTCAACCATATAAAACAAAACCTAAAAAAGATAATCTTAAACCAAAACACTGAATCAAAAAATAATGTTAGTTTAAAAGATTTCTTAAGGAACAAGTCAAAACAGAAAAACAACGCTGTCAAAACAAACAAAGTAAAAATTATCGCAGACTATCGAGAAAAAGCGTCCCCTGTAATCAAAGCATTATTTTCAGAACCCGATGTTGAAATTGAAATGACCAATTTAGAGATGGGAGATTATGTCATTTCTGAAGATGTGTGCGTTGAATTCAAAACAAAAGAAGATTTTTTAAATTCGTTAATTGACAACAGATTATTTAATCAAGTAATAAATTTAACAAACAGATACAAAAAACCATTAATTATAGTTCAAGGATTAGAAGACCTTTTTTCCTTGAGAAACATCAACAAAAATGCTATAAGAGGCTTGCTCTTGTCCCTGGCATTAGATTACCGCATTCCCATAATATTCACTGCGAATCCCAAAGACACTGCAAAGTATCTGTTACTTATTGCAAGAAACGAACAGTTAAATCTTAAGAAAAGCATAGCTTTGCATACGAAGAAACCCAGAACCATAAAAGAAGTGCAGGAGTACATTGTTTCTTCATTACCAAACATAGGTTCAACTTTATCCATACCATTGTTAAAACATTTCAAAACAATCAAAAACTTAGCAAATTCAGACATTGATGAACTGTTAAAAATCGAGAACATTGGTCCAGAGAAGGCTAAAACCATATATGACATTTTTAATATAGAATACAAATAGAAATCGAATGGCTTAAACAAACAACAAAAAGCTAAGAAAAGATAAAGGATAAATTAAAATTCAATTCTTAAACTCTGTATAACCACATTTACCGCAAGATAATCTGTCTTTATGTTCGGCAAGAAAAACTCCCGGTCCACACTTAGGACAGGTTGCTTTCTTTAGTTTCCCGTTATCGTAAAAAGTGTAAACTTTTGGAGTAACATTGGGTTTTTTACTCTTTTTCTTTGCCATTTTTAATTACCTTCCTCCTCTGATGGTTTAACATCCCTCTTTAAAAGATGTTCTCTCGCTAAAGCTTTAAATACGCCTTCATCTTCATAAACATAAAAATAAACATTAGCAGCATTTTCCCCGAAAAGAGTTTCTATTCTTTCAACAACCATTAAATCCTGATTAAAATTAAACTTTTCAATCAAATCCTTCTTAAGATCTTCCCTGGATGGCGTAACGCCTTCAAAAAGGCACCTTGCAACAAAAAACTTCCTTTTGTAAAGCGGTTCGGCTTTTTCTTTCACAATCTTTATATCCTTCATTCATCTCACCTTCAAAGCATACTCTCCCGGGATTTTTAAGTTTAATTCTTTAGCAATTTTAGAATTATTTACATCAATAATTGCAATCAACCCATAGTATGTCTCAGTAAAACTGTTCCCCCCACATATCGGGCAGGAATTACCTTTAACCAAGATTTTACATTTTTTGCAAAATTTCTTTTTCATTGTTTATCCTCTTCCGAATAAATCCAGTCAAGTTTACCCAAATAAGGTTGCCTCATTGTTAGACCGATTTTAATATTCTCTATATCCCTAAAACTTATTGCAATAATCCTTGCTTTGCACACATCACCAACGCTTAGAGTCCTCTTAGATTCTTTACCCTGTAAAACACCATCTTTTGAAAAGGAAACAAAATCATCCATTGCTTGCGAGATGTGCACCATACCATCTATTGGACCAATATCCAAAAACACACCAAATTCCTCAACTTTTCTTACCACACCCATCAAAACCTCTTTCATTTCAGGAACAAACGTAAAAAGCTCAAAAGTTACCCTGTGATAAGTGCCTCCATCTTCAGGCAGAATCTTGCCTTCACCAATCTCGATTAGATTTCCCACAGCAATTACAATACCTAAATCCTGAGATACATAACCAACATATTTATTGTTCAATTCCTTAATAGCACTCTTTTCTAAAGGATAGCCAAACAAAGATGGGTCTATGCGAATGACATCCTTCAAAAGCATCTTGTAAAACATTTAGTTCACCTTTCGTAAATCTGAATTACACAACAAAAAGTATGGTTAACCAATTATTTTTAAGAGTTGTTATTTTGCACACTTTTATAAAGGTTATTACTGGAATCAAAGTAGCCTTAAAGTATTGTTACGAAGGGTAATTACCCTAACACCCTGCTTAATCAATTCGCTCATTAACTTTTTATCAAGGGTTGCTACTGCAAAGCCGTAATCTTTAGCAACTCTTAGAATCGCTTCATCACAATAACCGCTTTTATAATCAGAGCTCCAATTTAGAGTTGGACCAACGTCGTGGTAGGACAGTTTATTTATAATTTTTTTGTTTTTAATTTCTATGATTTTAGGATTTAAACGAATTAAGATTTTTCGAGCAAAAAGTTTTTCCATATCCTTTCGGTTCAGCAATTCCAAAAGGCATTCTTTAATCATCAAAAAGTCAGTCAATGCCAAACGCGAGAATTCGTGCTCTATATTAAAAGAATATCTCATAGGGGCCAAAACAAAGTTCGTATCAAGCAGCACTTGCATTTTATTTTAAATAAAAATCACAATATTTAAAAATTATCCTATCATTCAATACATCCATGAGTTCTAACGAAAATGAAAACCACGAGGTATGGACTGAGAAATATAGACCTAAGGATTTTAATGAGATTTTAGGCCAGGAGGATATTGTTAAACGAGTTCAAGCTTTCGTTAAGAAAAAAAACCTTCCTAACCTGTTGTTTTCCGGCCCACCGGGTGTTGGCAAAACCACCTTGGCTTTAGTAATTGCCCGAAAGTTATACGGAGAAAATTGGAGGGAAAACCTGTTGGAATTAAATGCTTCAGATGAAAGGGGCATTGATATAATCAGAGTCAAGGTTAAAGATTTTGCTCGAACAAAAGCTTTGTCCGATGTTTTATTTAAATTAGTTTACCTTGACGAAAGCGATGCTCTCACAAAAGAAGCCCAACAAGCATTACGAAGAGTTATGGAAGATTTCACAAGAACTTGCAGATTCATTTTATCCTGCAATTATTCTTCTAAAATCATAGAACCCATCCAATCCAGAACTGTGTTTTTCAGGTTTAAACCGTTAAAAAAAGAGAAGATCTTTACTCTTATTGACAAAATCAGCAAAAGCGAGGGCTTAACTGTTACAAAAGATGGTAAAGAAGCTCTTTATGACGCAAGCGAAGGCGATTGCAGAAAACTTGAAAATATTATGCAAGCCTGCTCAGCCTTATCAAAAACAATTGATGAAGAAACTGTGAACAAGATAACAAGCAATGTTAGCAAAACAGATATAAAAAAGATTTTTAGCTTGCTCCAGAGAAAAGACATCCTAAATGCACGAAAAGAACTAATTAGAACTCTATTAGAAAACGGTTTATCAGGCCAAGATATGATAAAAGAAATCTACAAATTTATCATCACCATGGACTTGGACGACCTTAAAAAACTCAAATGCATAGAAGCTTGCGGTGAAATTGAATTCAGATTAACCGAAGGTTCAGATACAATCATCCAATTAGAAGCGCTTTTAGCAAGAATTGCAAGAATAATCCTAGAAGAATAGAGCAGAATTTTTATAAACAAAAGTTAAACAAGCAAAAGTTTATTAAAAAAATGTCATCCAACAACGAATTAAAAGATAAAATCATTGAAGAATTGCGCAGATATAATCTCGAGCTTGAAAAAACTCTAAAAGAAAAAGAAATAGAAATTTCAATCCTCAGAGAAAAATTAGTTTTATTAAGCCAAAAATATGAAGAAAACAAAAATCAAAACGAAGATAAAGGATTAAACGCACAAACCAAGAATAAAACAAATTCTGTTTTTTCAAAACTAAAATTAAAAAAGAAAAAGTAAAAAATCAAATTTAACCAGTTTCCACATGTTTGATTACAATCTCTTTGTTCAGTTTCTCTCTATACTGATAATAAAGATCTATATCTAAAGGTTTCACATAATTACCTTTATCTAAATTGCTTATAGGTATTTCACAACTAACAATACCTTTCTTAATGCCATTTGAATCAAAAAGTTTTACATAACCTTTATTTAAATTGGAAAAACTAGTGCATCTTACAGAACCCCATTGTCCATCAGGGTCAACTTCCACATAAACTGTATCAATTTTATCAAAGTCGTATTCAGAAGCATCACAGTTATCGGATAAAAACATATTATTGTTTGGTTTAATTAATCTGCCGCGTCCGTTGAAGGTAATTTGAATATCAAACCGTATCTTGTCTTTTGTTGCCGATTCAAGGATCTTTGAAACCTTAACCGGAGACCCCGAAGAATAAACCTGTTTCTCAGCATTAACTTCACAAACATCATCAGATGACGGTCTCAATAAATCAGGAGTAACACATAAAAGAGTTGTAGCGGTTGTCTTATACAAATAACATAAATCCACGCTCACAGGCAAAGACAACTGACCTGTTCCTGCCACATTGTCTTTATAAGCTAAATTTCCATTTCGAGGCAAATAAACTAAAGTTTCGCCACCTGGTCTGACAGTTCCATCTTGCGATTTTGCTTTTGGTTCCAGGTCCGTA
>CAYLQM010000020.1:0-17607 GCA_964386095.1 uncultured Methanosarcinales archaeon | reverse complement strand
TAATAACCGCACGCATTTTTCTCGATTGAAGTTTTTCAATATTTTTTGATGCAACCTTGGATAAACTTACATCAAGCCTGTCGCATACAACTGCAAGATACCACAACACATCACCAAGCTCTTTAACAATCTCAGCTCTGTATTCGTTATCCAACTTGCCATTTTTGTCCCGATAAAGTTTCTTAAATTTGCCAACAACTTCGCCTACTTCGTCAGCCAAACCCAAAACAGGATAAATTAAAAGATTACCGTTAATTGCAGTCCTTAAATCCGTTTCCAGCGCCTTCTTTTGATATTCGTCAAAATGCATTATTTTTCACCCGGCTTTAGCAAAAAAGTAAGCGTAATTACGAAAACTGTTATTGTTAGCAACACCCAAACTGCTCCAAAACAGGTTTCAGAATTCGTATTTTTTTTATTCATTCTTTCATTCGTTAATGTTTGAGTGTTATTGTTATTTTTAAAGATGTTTTCTTCTACTCTTAACCCCGTTGGTTCTGATTTTGCAGCAATATTTTTTGTTTTATTTTCAGTTAAAAAGGTTTCAGCAAATGCCTGAGAAAGTTCTTCAGTAAATTTTTCAAGTTTACCAATTCTTGTTGTATTCATAGGCTTTGAAGTTAAGTTTGGATCCTGCCAATTTGCGTCTGTATCTGCTAATTCATCCTGCGAACCGCAGGCATATAATTTCTCAGGCGGTATTTCCCGTATTTCAAAATGGAGACTTATCTCTGCCTGGGTTTTCGAGATTAGCTTGATCAACTTAAAAGAAACTAAGTGCTCGTGGGTGGAATTAACCGGAATCCCTAATGAGACTGTCGGTCCCCTTGTTAAAAGCAGGTTGTTAATATCACCAAAGGTTAAACCAATCTCGTTATAGGGCTGTTTTAATTCAATCGAATTTAATGTGAGATTGTATACTTTGTTCCCAAGCACTATTTTGTATAGTTGAGAGACTTTAAGCGTGAGATTCATGCTTTGATTATGGTTTAAAGTTATTGAAGTTGAGTCAAGGTAACAAAATCCGATATTTATAGCTAAAATCGTTAAAAACGAGGAAACAGCAAGCAGCATTAAACTTTTTCTCATATATTCATAAAGAAAAACGAGCATTTTTAAATTTTATTCATATTTAGCTAAATTCACCCTTTAGCATGCTTTTTTGATATGAGATAAAATTTCTTGGCCATCTTTCTAACTATGGGATGAACCCCTTTTAAAGATTGCCATTCGGAAAGGTTTGTTATAGGAGTCCTAACAATTTCAAGCATTTTTTTGTTTGACATAATATAAAACGGGGGTCGATTAATCATGTGAGCAAGATTGTCCCTCAGTTCAAACAAGTCTTTAAAGAAAGACAATTGTTCATCGGACAAAAAACGAACTCCTTTAACATCAAGATAGGTTTGCCGCTTAAGCATGTAATCTTTCCCTTCAAGTTGTGCAAATCTTTGCTTAGCGGTGTCCCACAATTTTTTTTCGATGAGTTTTTTCTTTAACAAATTTCTTAATTCAATCAAATAGATTACATCCAATGCCGCGTATTCTATTTTTTCTCTGGATAAAGGTCTTTTAGACCAATCAGCTTTCTGAAGTTTTTTTTGTTTAACCACCTTAAAATATTTGTAAAGCAAATCTTTCAATCCTACCTTTTTTTCGTTTAGGATTTCTGCTGCAACTTTCGTATCAAATATGTTTCTTGGCAGAACATCGTATTGATAACGCAGAATCCTGAAATCGAAGTTGACATCATGAAGAACTTTTTCAATGCCTTTATCCTTAAGAAGTTCAAAAACCAAACTTAAAGATTTGGGATTTAATTTTATTGCATCAATTATATAAGCTGTTTTGTTGCCAAAAATCTGAATTAGTGAAACATAATAACCATAATGATGATAATTATTCTCTGCTTCAACATCAACTGCGAGGATTGATTCATTTTTAACAGCGTCATAAAAAGATTTGATTTTCTCTTCCGAATCCAGATATACTACTTTATCAGCCAATCTCATTAACCCCGTTTGTTTTTGAAAAAAAGTGTAATTTAAAAGTATTTTCTTTAGTTTTCGCACATTTTCACAAAAAATAAAAACATACAACTATTTATGTAAGCCATGGAAATAAAAAACAATGTGCATACAAAGACCAATCCTAACAAAATAAAGCAAGTTCTTTCTGTTCTTTCAGGTAAAGGGGGCGTCGGAAAAACCACCATCGCAGTTAATTTGGCGTTAGCATTGACAAAAAAAGGGTTTTCTGTCGGCATACTTGATATTGACATCAGTGGGCCCAATGTACCTTTGCTTTTAGGTATAAAAAATGCTCAGCTTAAAATGGATGAAAAAGATTTAATCATTCCCTTTGCATACGAGAATAAAACTGAGAACCTCAGGTTAAAAGTAATTTCAACAGATTTCTTGTTGCAAGACAAATCAAACGCGGTAATTTGGAGGGGACCGTTAAAACATAAGTTAATATCCGATTTCCTCAACAAAGTAAATTGGGGCGAATTAGATTATTTAGTTGTTGATTTTCCACCAGGAACAGGGGACGAAACAATATCTTTCTCACAG
This sequence comes from uncultured Methanosarcinales archaeon, assembly GCA_964386095.1. Lineage (GTDB taxonomy): Archaea > Nanobdellota > Nanobdellia > Woesearchaeales > JASKKU01 > JASKKU01. Next base: position 15,034 of record CAYLQM010000020.1, on the reverse strand, counting down.
CTGATAACTCAAAATTTGAATACCAAGGTGTCTGCCATAATTGTATCTATGCCACAAAAGCTATCAATTGCCGATGCCGAGAAGGCCATAGATTTCTGCAATAAAACAAACATGAAAATTGCCGGCATTATAGAAAACATGTCTGGCATTTTTGGTAAAGGAAGCGTTGAAGAACTAGCTAAAAAGCATGACATTAAGTTTCTTGGTTCAATTGAATTAAACGAACAAATTATCAAAGAGAATGAGGAATCAAAGATAAAAGTTAAGCCTCAGTTTTTAGAAATTGCTGATAAAGTTGTAGATAAGGAGTAAAAAGTATATGAATCTCAGTTAAATTTTAAACAAGTGCTCAATAGTTTGCTTTTTAGATTTTTTATTACAGGCTCTTTTTATATGTGAAGAATTAAAGATATCAAAGTCAGAATAATAATTTTTCATATTGTACTTCTTCTTAACCGGTCTTAAAGTGATACTGCGTTTATTTCCATTGATTATCTTACGAAAGTTCTTTTTAAAATGTCTGACTTTTTCAGCATCTTGATACCAAAAACTCCATTTGGGGCTTTTAAGTATTTAAACGTTTTGAAGAAGTTAATAACATTTATAAATCAATTAGCATCATCTTTAAATATGATACTTACAATTAACGAGATAGTTAATCTATTAATTATGAGCGTAATTATTGGATGGCTTTTCTCTGATTTCTTTAAAAAACTCGATTTACTTTCTTTAACCACAGCAACCTATACAAGTCTCAATTCTATACTTAAAGGCATGATTGTAGTAGCTCCAGGGGTTGTATTTCATGAGTTAATGCATAAATTCACGGCCATGGCTTTCGGTGCAGCCGCTACTTTTAAGACATCATACTTCGGATTATTTCTTGGGGTAATCCTTAAATTAGTAGGCTCTCCTTTCATAATCTTTGCGCCTGGTTATGTAGAAATTATTGGAAAACTGCTCCCATGGCAGAATGCTATCGTAGCTTTTGCAGGTCCATTTGCTAATTTAGTTGTATGGTTTGTTTCCAAGAAGATGATAGAATATGACAAACCTGAAAGAAGAATATTCTGGGCATTCTCAGCAAAAATCAATTTATTTCTCTTTTTCTTTAATTTATTGCCGATTCCGCCTTTTGATGGATATCAAGTGTTAGTAGGAATTGTTCAGACAATTGCTAAAATATTCTAAAAAAACAAAAAAAGAAAAAAAGAAGAACTTTAGCCCATAACTTTTTCATAATATTCCACAGGCTTTATGTCGGTTATGACAACCTTGTGTATAACAAACCTGCCATCCTTGCTCTTTCCAATTTTGCTCTCAATTATGGGCATTCTATTCAACTGCTTTATCTTCCACTCAGGGATTTCCTCAACAGATTCGTTTTCTTCAGTCATTTTAGTTTAAGTACTTGGAAACAATATTTAATAAAGAATCTATGGTTCCTCCAAAAGGTATTCAAAAGAATTGTTGTTTAAAAGAAAAGTTTACAAATAATTGTTTGATCTCAGATAATTTACAGCTTCGTCAAATATCCTTAACCATTGAACATACTTCATTTGATTTTTGGAATATAGCTCTTCCAACAGCAATCTGGCATCCTCGGGAGACAACCATTTGTATTCTTCATGTTCATTGCTAAGTTGCGGTTTTTGGTTTGTTTTTATCAAATAAACTATAACAACTCTTGTGAAATTCTGTTTGGGATAACTGCTTTTTTTTCGGAATCCTGCAAGAAGCTCGAAATCTGTAATTTTACATTCCTCATTTAGTTCTCGTTTCAGCGTATCCAGTTCAGTTTCGAATTCTTCAATGTGACCTTTAGGAAATTCCCAGGTTGCTGGCTTATCCTTTCTCTTCAAGAAAAGAAAGCCTTTTTCCGAATTAAATACCAAAGCACCTACAGAAACATCCGCTTTTGACATAATGGTGGAAGCACCTTGTTTTTTTTATATTTTACTCTTTTAGAGCTTGGAGTTTTCACTTTTAAGTTTATGAAAGATTTAAAAATAAAAAATTACAAATAAAGCACAACCTCAAAAATGCTGATTTTGAAACAGAAAAAAGGGTTCGTATTCACTTCAATTGTTTTAATAGTTTTTCTTTTTCTTGTTGCATTAAACCCGATTTCAGATGTGGACACGAGATACACTGAAATTCATAAATGGCAAAATTTGATTAAAAATTCAAATCAAATCTTAAAAGAAATCGAAAGTTACCAAATGCCGCTGGTGATTAGAAGTGTTGGATATTCATCTATTAAAGAAGTTGCTTTAAATGAGGAATATAGTAAGCATAAAAAACCTTATGCCAATTTGGATGATATCAAACAAGCACTTAAAGATTACATGATTGGCAAATCAGGAAATATTAAGATTACATTAGATTCTTTTTTATCAAATCTAAGCAAGAACCTGAAGATTATGAATTATGATTTTACTTATGATATTTCTCAACTTCGTTTAAATTTAAATCAGAGTCAAGCATTTAAACTAAATGTAAACGTAAGTTTTCCATATAATCTGAGCGCAAAGGAAAATGAAAAAATTTTCAAAGTGGAGAGGAATGCTACGATTTTTGTAACAATCCCGCTCATTGGCATCAATGACCCGTTAACTACTTGGGCAACAAAAGGTAAGCACAACATTACTATTGAAATTGGCCCTTCAGAAAAAATTTTTGATTATGAAAAAGAATTTAACATTGGATTAACGGAATCCGATAAAACATTAATTGAATGTCACAAACAATATTCAAATAATATCGCCAATTCCACCTGCATGGAAGCTTTGATCTCAAAGCATTGGTTTATTTATTCTGAAGATGCACCCTCGTTTCTCAACAGGTTGTTGATAAACTTCAGTCCAAGCCGATGTTGCGGGATTACAACGATTTTAAACGAGAGTGTTGTTAAAGATGCAAAATGGCTAAGAGAAGCATCAGATGAAGGCCTTACTAATTGGAGTTATGCTGATTACTGTCAGTATCAAACAAACCCAAAAAAGAACTGCTTTTTCTCAAACAGAACCTGCAAACTGATTGCCAATGAAAGTGTAGAAATTAATGGGAAGCAAATGAATGTACTGATAGATTTGTACAATTATCATCTTATCATGAATCTTACTGCTTATGCATTAAAGGACGATTCAGAAACGATAGAATATGATTCTGGCGGAAGCTGTTTGACTGAAACAGAGATTTCATCAGGTTAAGCTGAGATGGAGATTAAACAAAAATAAACTTATTTTAAATCAACTCCCTGTTGTTCCAACGCGTCTTTCACAGAAATGATTGGAACTTTGCAGACTCTGATACCTGCCCGCTCTAAATGATTCTGCGCTCGTTCACCGATTCCTGCACAGATTACCAAATCAACGTTGTTATCAATCATTTGCCCGGGAATTACCCCATATTCGTGACTGGTTATAAAAAGATTCTTTTTAATTTCTATTTTTTTTAGGACATTATTCTCAATTTCTGCAAAAATAAAATATGGAGCTCTACCAAAATGCGGGGAAACTTTGGAATTTAAATCTTGTCCTAAAGAAGCAATTGCAATTTTCATAACAAATTAAAAAACATTCTGAATTTATATTTTTTGCGCATATTTTGAAAACAGAATTAAAGCAGAATTTTATTATAAATTCATTCGGAAATTTAATTCTTTAATTATCTGCTGATTTGATTTTTGTTGGTTTAAGGCAAAGGTACCGATAGGTTTATAAATAGAATTGCAGTTAAACTCAAAACGCTCAATCAGGGTGATTTGATGAGAATTGTCATATTAACCACATTTACTGAAGGTTATGGCGGGGGCACCGGAAGAGTAGCATATGACATGGCTTATGCATTTTCCAAAGAACATGAAGTAGCATTTATCAGACCCGCCGAAAAAACAGGTATCCTTGAAAAAAAGAAAAATCTTATAGTGTTTGGAGTCGAAAGCAAAGGCAGGGGAAATGTTACCTTAGCATTCTGGACGCCAAAAAACAAGAGAGCTGTGCTAGGATTCATTGATTCTTTCAAACCCGATATAATCCATTCCAATGAACCGATTAACCTGGATTCAATACTCATGAAGTATGCATACAAGAAAAGAATTCCTTTCCTTTATACCGGGCATATTTTACCTTCGAAAGGTGTTGCTTTTTTCTTCCCTGCAAAAGCCAAGATTATTGAGAGAATTTTTTATTATCTCGTTTTTAAACCTTACATTAAAGAGTACCTGAAGTTCTGTGATGGGATTGTAGCGCTTAACGAATTCTCAAAAAAGGACCATAAAAAGTTCATAGACGAAGAAAAGTTGTTCATAATCCCAAACGGGAAAGATTTGGACAAATATAAAAAGGCAAAGCTTCCTTCAATAAAAAGGGACAAGATTCGATTAATTTACATCGGTCACATAGTTCCAAGAAAGAACCAAGAATTTTTGATTAATGCATTAAAACACCTCCCGTCTAATTTTGAATTAATTCTGGTCGGGGGCACATTAAATAAAATATATTTTAACAAGGTTAAAAAGAAAGTCAAAGAGTTAAAGTTGGAGAATAGAGTTATATTTACAGGTCAAATACCTCATGAAAAAATTGTCAATTATCTTGAGCAAGCGCACATTTTCGTATCTGCAGCATTGTTAGAAGTGCAAAGTTTAGTAATTTTAGAGTCTTTGGCAACAGGCACCCCAGTCGTAGGATTATCAAACGAAACTGTCGATGAATTAATTATAGACAATTATAATGGGTTCAGATTAAAAAAAGAAGCTAATCCTGAAGAATTTGCTAAGAAGGTCTTATCCATCTCGAACTTAAACGAGCAGAGTTACAGGGTCATGTGTGAAAATTGCAGAGAGACTGCCAAAAAATTCGATTGGAGAGAAGTTATTAAAAAAACGACAAATCTGTATGAAATAATCAAAGAAAAAGCGAGAGATAAACCAAATAAAGTTCCATTGGGCGTGCAGGTAATTTCTGGAAGTAATGTAGCATTAGCACTCTTATTTGGTTTCAGTGTTACAATCGTTAAAAGAATTATTGGCTTATTTCTTCGTATAAAAGCTTAAACTCGAGGGAGGATAACATGGAATGCAAACGAGAAATCAATCTTAAAAGTTGCACTTGTTCATATCCCTGTTCTAAAAAGGGGTTGTGTTGCGAATGCGTGAGATATCACAGGGAAAGAGGAGAAATTCCGGGTTGTTTCTTTCCGTCAGAAACTGAGAAGACCTATGATAGAAGCATCAAGAACTTTATTAAAGTTTATTCAGAAATTCTTGAGTGAAAAGTTCTTTTTTTTTATTTAAACCCCTTTTTTTAACAAGTTTTGCAAAGAATTTGTCCAGACCTGAACCATATTGTGCAGCTTTTTTTTTCCTAAACGCGAAATCATCGGGAATTCCAAGATGGGAAAGAGTTCTCGCAATAATGTATTTTCTGAAATTGTTTTTAATCTTAAAATCTGAAGGCATTGACATTGCAAGCGTCATTACCTTCTTGTCCAAAAACGGGAAAAATATTTTTTTAGTTATTATCCGGGAAAGGATCTTTATTCTGTACAAATCTCGTTTCCAGAATATATTCTCTAAACCCTTCCAGCATTCTTCATTTGGCTTCTCTGCACGGAGATGCCGGTTGTAACCCGCAAAGATTTCTTCACAACCTGTGCCTGTAACAACAAGTGGCAGGCTCTCCTTTAATGCCAGGTATTCAAAACAAGCGAGTTCCTTAACAACGAATTCATCGTTTTTAAACAACGGGAAAATCCTTTTAATCGCGTCAAAAACCTCGTCACAGCAAAGTATTTTTTCTCTGTATTCGAATTTGAAATCCTTTGCGAATTTTCGCGCTAAAACAATATCTTCCGAATTTTCAAATCCAACACTAAGAAGTTCAAAATTCTTGTTAAGTTTTTTTGACAAAACCGCAAGCAAAGTCGAATCAGCACCTGCAGAAAAAAGAAGGGTAAATTTTCCATTAATTTTTGATAAGGACTGTTGGAGAACATCAATTAAAGAAATTATGAAAAACTCTTCATCGGCAGGAATTGGTGAAACTTCTTTTTTAAGTTTCTCAACAAAATCTTTCCATTCACTTTCTTCAAAGAAATTGACCGGGTTCATGTTTAAACCATTACGAACAGAACAAATAAAGCATCACAAAATCAGACCATAACCGATTAATCTGAATCTATTTCCGACTCTTCGTGAGATTGTGACCCTCGAGTTTGGAAGAGCACAAACGGGCCGTTTAAGCAGGCATTTAGCTTTGCCTTTGTGAACATCTGTTACAATGCCGATTGTAGCACTTGAATTCACGTTTAACATTAACACTTCATTCTTGTGAATTGGCTCAACTTCAAGCTCCTCCTTTGAACCAACAATTCTTTGTAAAAGATGAACCTCCAAGCTTAGTTCATTATAAACTGGAGGCAATTTGCCTTTTAACCCAACCACATTTCCTGCCAAAGAATCTGATTTAACTATTGCAGGGTCAAGCAAAGTCATTAAAGCATAAGTTCCGCCAGGTGTTGCCTTATCAACTTCGTCTCTATCTGTTTTTATGCTTACAACAGTTGAACAAATCGACTTCGCTTCAAGTCTGCCTTTTCTATCTATAAGCAAACCCGGTTTAATCTCAATCTGATCTCCTATCTTAAACTGGCCCTGTTTAACAGCACCGCCCAAAACACCACCTCTTAATTTTGTTGGGTCAGTACCCGGAGGATTTATATCAAAAGATCTTGCAACAAAGAATAAGGGATCGGCTTTTGCATTACGTTTAGGAGTAGGAATGTTTTCTTGGATTGCTTGAAGCATTAAATCAACATTGATTTTTTGCTGAGCAGATGCTGGAATAATCGGAGCATTTTCATAACTCGTGCCTTTCAAGAATTCTTTTATTTCATTGTAACTTTCCAAAGCGCGTTCTTTGCTCACCGTATCAATCTTGTTCTGAACGACAATAATATTCTTTATGCCAATGATTTCTAAAGCCATTAAATGCTCTTTTGTTTGCGGTTGAGGGCATTTCTCGTTTGCTGCAATTAACAAAATAGCGCCGTCCATAATCGCTGCTCCAGAAAGCATAGTTGCCATTAACGATTCATGGCCTGGAGCATCAACCAGAGAAATTGTTCTTATTAATTTAGCTTCAGAACCGCAATGAGGACAAACAGGTTGTGTATTAAACTTTTCAGGCGCTTTGCATTTGGGGCATTCATAGATTTGTATATTTGCATAACCTAATCGTATAGTAATACCTCTTCTAATCTCCTCAGAATGAGTATCTACCCATTTGCCTGACAACGCTTTAACAAGAGTTGTCTTCCCATGATCAACATGACCCACCAATCCAACATTTATTTCTGGGTCAATTTTAATTTTCTTTCTGACCATTTTCTTCATTTTGCACTTCCAAAGGCTTCTTTCCATATTTTATAATCTTACAATTAACCTGCGCAGTCTTTTCGTAAATAGTGTTGCCAGCAAAAGTTCTCCTCATTCTAACATCTTTTCTAGTCTTCCAGAAGCCTTTACCTTTAGGCACAACTATGGCTTTTCTCTGAGTTCCCTCAAGATTCTTTTTCATCATAAAACCTGCATTGTCCGATCCGCCAGTAATCTCCAGTTCATATCCTTCAAGACCCAGCAATTTGCCGTCTATCTTATCACCAATCTTTTTGTTTATTAATGCTTCAGCAGTAGCATCCTTAACTTCAAAAGAGTAACTTTTACCGGTTTTTGAATCAGAAACAACAATTTTGAATTCTACCATTTTCTATCACGAAAATCAAAGAAATGTAACGGATTTATAAAGTTTTTTGTAGATTATATGGTCAAAATAGAAAAAGCTTTTAGAAAATTAGAAAGAATTGATACCCTAAAACTTTAAAAAAAGTTTATGGAAAGTAACGAAGAAAACAAATTGATGAAGAAACAAATAACAAAAACAAAAGAGAGTCAGCATAAAATAAAAATAATCACAAACTTACAAAGTCGTCGTCTTGTGGTTCCTGTTTTTGAACAGGTTTACTTCTTCTCTCAACCCTCGCAAAAGGAGGCGTTGCAACAAGATAATCTTCACCGAAACCAGCAATGTCACCGTCAATTGCATCTACGGTTTTCTTAATTTTAACCACAGCTCTCTTGACTTCCATTTGGTCTTTTTCTTTCAAAGGTCTGATGTTTATTAACGCAATAACATTTCCTTCTCTCAAAGCATCAATAATGGGTTTAGTATCTGCAAAGTCAGCCAATTCAAAAGGTTTTATGAGAATTTTTCTTGTGTTCTCGCCAAGACTAAGTTTATCAGTATCCAGTTCCACATAATTGCTCTCTCCGTCAGCAATATCATACTCATCTGTGCTCTTCCGAATCTTCTTTAAAAAATTAAACATTTTCCATACCTCCTTCAAATTAAAAATGAATGCGTATGTTTGAATTAAGAAATAAATTATATAAAGTTTTTGATTTTTATCTTAAATATGGAACATTATTTCACAGAAAAGCCTGCATCTAAAAAGGTTATTAAAGAACTTGAGTTTGAAGATGAAGAATTAAAATTCAAATTGCTCAGTGCAACAGGGTTATTCTCCAAAGACAAGATTGACACCGGCACAAAAGTTCTTCTTAAGTACAACAATGTGACAGACAATTCAACAGTTTTAGATTTGGGCTGCGGTTATGGCATTGTTGGAATTTATCTCGCTAAGAAGTATCCAAACATAAAAGTTATTATGAGCGATATCAATGAGAGGGCCGTAGAAATAGCAAAACTTAATGTGACAAAGCACAGGTTAAATAATCGGATTAAAGTTGTAAAGTCAAACGGATTTAAAAAAATAAATCAAAATTTTGATTATATTCTGCTAAACCCTCCGCAAACAGCGGGAAAAGATGTATGTTTTTGTTTAATTGGGGGTTGTTTTGAGCATTTGAACAAGGGGGGCTTTTTTAATCTGGTAGCGCGTCATAAAAAAGGCGGCGCCACCCTTATGAAAAAAATGAAGGAAGTTTTCAATAATGTTGATACGCTTGGTAAAAAAAGCGGATTTAGAGTTTATGCTTCAAAGAAAGAATTGAAAGAATAAAGTAACGAAAAATATATTTTCTAGGACAACAATTATTAAAAAAGGAGTCTCTAAATCAAAATATTATGTTGGATCCGAACGATTTGCCGGAAGAAGATTTTGTAGATGAAAGGGAAGAGTCCACAAATTTACTAGAAGATGACGAAATTTCACCTGAAGAAGAAGGTTTTATAGAAGGTTTTGAAGAATATTAACAACTCCAACTTTCAAAAAATTTTTAACTTTTTTAATATTTCTAAGTATCGCCAGGGTTCCCGCTCCCGGGTGATAAGTATGAGCTCAGGGATTCCAACCCTGGTATCATCCCAAGTTGAAATCAAATTAATTCATTATCTTTAAAGCTATAATAATTACAATCTCCAATAATTATATGGTCGACTAATGGAACTTGGATAAGGTCTGCTACTTTCGTTAATCTTTGAGTAACTTTTTTGTCTTCTAATGAAGGGGCCGGGTCCCCGGAAGGATGATTATGAACTAAAATGAAACAAGCGCAGGGATATTTAATAATCCCTTTCAAGATTTCTCGTGGATGAATGATTGTTTGGTTTAAGGTTCCAATATAGAGCAACTCTTTTTTAACAATCTGGTTTGCTGAATCTAAAAGGAGCAAAAACACATGCTCTTGTTCCTTGTTTTTAAGCAATGGATAAAAAAGCTCAAACACATCCTTACTTGAATAGATTCGCATTCTATTAAAATGAAGGCCGTAATTTTGTTTAATTCTTAATCTGTATAAAAGCTCTTGTAGGGCTTTCAACCTCGCAACAATTTTCGCGTCTTCTGTTCTTTCAATTAACTGATCAAAAAAATCAAAGGAATCCCGATAAGAGACTTTGTTACCTTTATCAACGGCTTCAAATTCAACATCCAAAATTAATGAGAAGAGCTCTGCTTCTGAAAGCTGTTTGACATCCAGATTGAAATTTTTGAGATTTTTCTGAAGATTCATGCACTTATCAAACATCACAATAATTATAAATGTAAAAAAAGAAATGTTGAAAAAGTTTCAAGCAGGGATATTGTTACTCTGAAGTAGCAAAACATTTATATAGGGGTTTGTTGTTAATATAAACATGAGAATCAGTCTTGATGAATTAATCGATAGAATTTATGAAAATAAAAAGTCACTTATAGAAGACGAATGCAGATATTCGTTAATATGCGGAAAGCGAAAGCAGAAACTTATAAGGTCAGAAGGATGGAACCATGAGATTGACGGGCTTGTGAAATTATTTGAGAAAGAAAACGAAGATTCTCACCTTTGTTCTTATTTATTAGAAAACGGGGATTTTGCCAAGACATTGTTTTTCAAAGAATTAAATGGCACTGCAAAAAAGGAAATGAGAAAACACATTAAAAATGAAGTTACTCAAATTAAAGATACGTTTAATACGCTCTACAGATTGTATGGAAGTAGCAAGAAGATTGCTCTTTCACAGATATTAGGAATTCTAAAGAATGTTGATGATTATGCCCAACTCAGATTCAATCCTGTAATAATCCGAGGAGGCCGTTATGTTCCTCCCGAATCATATTATGAAATCGAAAACGAACTTCGGAGATTTGAAGATGAAATTTTGAATAATGAAGGAATTCCGGAAATTAAGAAAGCATTTCACATTCATTATCAATTCGTAAGAATTCATCCACTTAGAGATGGAAATGGAAGAAGCGCTCGGGTTTGGTCAAATGCGTATTTATATCATAAAAGCATATTTCCTATAATAATCCCATTGGGAGAACGTGATTGGTATGCAGAGTTGCTGGACAAAGCTTGTTTATCGCATAGACGAAATAAGAAATTAACTTATCTAACTTCTGAAGAAAAAGAACTCTTCAAGTATTTTGCCATAAAAATAAACAATGAGTATGAAAAATACTTTACCCAAAGATTAATGAGAATAATAAAATAATTCCAATTTTAAAAGAAATTAATTTAGCAGCTCAAATATCTTCTCAGTATCACATGTTCTAACAAAGTTATCTGCATCTCTGAGTTTGATTACAAAAGAATCATCATCTAATGTCTGATAATCTAAAGTTAATGTGAGATAAGTTCCTATCTTATTATGATAGTCATATCTCTTCACAAAAGGTCCTCTTACATCAATCATCGTCGAATAACCCCTGATGGTGAGCTCCTTGAATAAAAAATTGGCTTTCTCCATAAAAGGTTCCTTGTTAAAAACAGGCAAAATTGCTGCCTTTAAAGGAGCTAATTGTTTACTTAATCTCAACTTGTCATCCTTAAGAGCTTCAAACATCGTTGCCAAAAATGCTCGTTCGATTCCCTGAGACGGCTCAATAACATGAGGAATATAGTGTTTATTGCGTTTTTGATCAAACACATCCATCTTCGTTTTTGAGTATGTTTGATGTTGTTTCAAGTCAAAATCTGAACGATAAGCACAACCGTGAATTTCCTTCCAGCCAAAAGGAAATTTATACTCTATATCAAAACAAGTTTTTGCATAATGCGCCAATTCATCCTTAAGATGTTCCCGAATTCTCAAATTTTCTGGACTTATTCCCAAATCTGTAAAGAATTGATAAAATTCCCATAACCAATATAAATGCCATTTGGTTGCTTTATTTAAAAGGTCTTTAAGTTTAACCTCTCTTGCGGGATTGCCTTTTAATTGATCTTTCTCCATTAAAATTGGAATAGTCTTCTCTTTAATCTTATCAAAGTACGGGCAATTATTTGCTTCTTCAGGGTCAACAAAGAACTCAATTTCAAATTGGTTGAATTCCCTAAGTCTAAACAAAAAGTCTCTGGGAGATATTTCATTTCTAAAGGATTTGCCAAGTTGGGCTATGCCAAAAGGAAGATTTATCTTATACGAATTTATTACCTGCTTAAAGTTAACAAAAATCAATTGCGCTGTTTCTGGTCTAAGGTAAGTTTTGTCCTTTGTTCCAGCGATTGTTTCAAACATAAGGTTGGTTCTTCCACTAAACTTGAGTTCGCTGCCACAGTTCGGACATTTTAGTTTGTGCGAATTTACGAATTCTGCAATATCATCAACCGGTGCTTTAGCCACCTCTTCCACAAAAGAATCTGCTTTAAACCTACTGCCACATTTCCCGCAAACAAGAACGGGATCCGAGAAATTTTGGGTGTGGCCAGAAGCATTCCATATCTGAGGATTTGTAATAATTGAACCGTCTATTCCTACAACAAAATTTTTTTCAGTTACAAAACGTTTCCATAACAGATTTTCAATGTTTCTTTTAAGTTCTACACCTAAAGGACCAAAATCATAAAAGCCAGAAAATCCGCCGTAGATTTCAGCGCTGGGGAATACAAAGCCATACTTCTTCGCATATGAATAAAGTTCTTCGAGATTCATTTAATCACCTAACAATTAAAGGTTATTACCTTTTTAAAGCAATAAGTTCTTCATCGGTTAAACCGACTTCATTTTTTAAATATTTTGAAAACTCGGGATTACCTTTTAGGATGTAAGGAACAAATGGAAGCATTGTTCTTCTAATCCTTCGGGACGAACATATGAATTTATCTGCAAGTTTTGACAATGCAGAGTTCAATAATCTGTATTTATTATTATATATCCAATAGGTTAACATTCGTGTTGGTCTTGAATAGGAAACATATTTCTTATACCGCTCTTTTTTAGCAAGTGAAACGCCTGCAGTTATGAAATCCAAATAATAAACAAAAAATCTCCAATATTGCCATCTCCTTATGCGGGACATAAATATGTCTGCTTTAGACAACGCATCTAAAGCATTACTGACGTCATCTAATTCTTCATATTCTTTAAACATATTCTCCTCAATCCATAAGATATACTCGTCAGGCGATGCTGAAACATTGTCAAAAGCCCTTCTTGAAATATTAAAATCCCTGACTTTCAGCACTTTAACAAGCGCTTGCATCATACTTTCTTCAATATCCCGATTAGGCAAAACCGAAAGATTTTGTTCGTTAACCTTCTTGTCATATGCTGCAACCAGAAATAAATCGTTCAAAGCAGCTCTCATGTCACCGTGACTGTTTATTGCAATTTTCTTGAGGGCGTCCTCTTCATAAGAAAAACCTTCGTTTTTGCAAACCTTCTTCAAGGCAGTTAACACTGACCTATAGGAAAGCCGTTCAAATTCAATCATTAAACACTGTTTCCTCAAAGCTGAAAATTTGCTATTAAAAGCGTCATTTGATGTCAATATTATTGGAACAGTCGTGACTTTAATTATTCTTGAAATTTCACTTAACCCGCCACGGTCTTCTCTGCCGGCAATGCCGTCAACTTCATCAATGAGAATTGCTTTTTGCTTAAAAAATAAAGAGCTTTGACCTATTGCATTTCCAACAATGTTATTGATAATATCTTTATTCCTTGAATCTGAGGCATTCAATTCAATTAATTCAAGGTTTAACTCGTTAGCGAGTGCATAAACTGAAGAAGTTTTTCCTACACCTGGAGGACCATAAAGCAAAATAGCTTTTTTTGAGTATCTTTTATAATTTTTCAGGAAATCCTCAAGTTTTTCTACTGCTGAATTTTGACCAATTATATCCGAACTTCTTTTTGGCCGGTACTTTATCTGCCAATTCATAGAAATACAAAAAGAATCAGGTGTTTTAAATTTTGTGATTTAAGGAATTGAAATTCATCAAGTCATGCGCGTTTTCTGCATAACAGATCAATCCATTCATGAGTGTCATCGGTTTCTACATAAGTCTTTATAATATGAAAACCGTTTCCCAATATCAATTTTGTAATTTCATCCTTATCATAAAATGAAATTGGTAATTTTCCTTCATAGAAATTCTTTTTCTCAACAGCTTCAATTTTATTAGTCCCCTTAACCACATTGAAAAACAAAAAACCGTTTGGTTTAAGAATTCTAAAGAATTCCTTGAGTGCAAGGATTAGTTTGTCCTCTGGCAAATGGATTAAAGAAGCATTTGCCCAGACGCCATCAAATTTTTCAGCCTTGAATTTTGTGTTCAAAAAGTCTCTAACCAAAAACTTTCCCTTATAATGCTTTTTTGCCAGATTAATCATTTTCGGAGAGAAATCAATGCCGTAAACAGTATAACCTTCTTCAGCAAAGATATCCGTATCTCTCCCACTACCACAGCCTGCATCCAAAATGACTGCGTCGGAAGGCAAATAGGACAAGAACTCATACATCTGATGCTGGAGTATCCTATCGGAATTTAGAATCAAATATCTTTGAGAAAAATCATTATATGCGGTTTTAATTTGCTTTTCATTATATTTCATGAACATTAAAACAACTCAATTTACGGACAAGAGGAAATCGTTCAACAGATATGATTGAAATGATAGACATTCTACCCGTAATTTTCATATTTAAATTTTTCGAATAATACCCTCTAAGTTAATTAATTCTTGTAAATATAAACATTCTCGTTCACATATGGCAGCCACGAATTACTCCTGTTAAGAAAAGAAATGTTAATCTTTAATAGACAGTTTCCGCTCCCGTTAGGTCTAAGAACAAAGTTAAGTTTTATTCTTGAATTAGGATCCAGGGAAAAGTTATAATTCTGCGGAGGAAGAACTCTAACACATTCAGTTTGTTTCCCTGAAATGTTTATGATATCATATGTTATTTTGAAGACTGTTTTCCTCGAATTACCAAATCTGTTTTTTAAGATTGCTGAAAGTTGGGTTTCTTTGTTCAAATGCTCGAGTACATTGGGATAGACACAAAAATCGTCCGAATCTTTACAGTTTGAAATTCTAAAGAATTCGTTTAGTCTGTCTTCGTTTTGATCAATAAAGGTGGTACTTCTGTTTGTAATTTTACTTAAAAAAGAAATCATTAAGGCAATCGTTACAAGAGAAATTATTATGATTACCATGGCATTGGTTGATAAACTGACTGCACACTTTTTATTGCTTAATTTCTTTCTCATGATTATCACACTTAAAAAATTAAAGAAAAT
>CAYLQM010000019.1:0-18827 GCA_964386095.1 uncultured Methanosarcinales archaeon | reverse complement strand
GTTTCTTTGCCAAACGGAGAAATAAACAATGCGGAAATCTCTGAACTGGATTGGACCAAATTACAAAATTATCCAACTTCTTGCGGAGCAGGACAAGCCATTCAAGCAGTCGGAGATACTTTAACTTGCGTGGATATTGTAAATGCGAGTAGCGGGATAACAGGTTCTGGTACTAACGGAAGATTAGCCAAATTCACGGGAACAAACATAATTGGAAATAGCGGAATAAGCGATTCATCCGATGCTGTGGCTATAACGATTGATTCAAGCGAAAATGTTGGGATAGGAACAGCATCGCCAACAGGCAAACTTGATGTGAGAGGAGATGAGGTAAGAATCTGGTCAGGAACAGGTTCTGTTGATTTTGCCACAGATGCGGGAGATTTGTATGTGCAAGATACCGCTGAAGTTGATGGAAACCTAAGAGTTGGAGGAGTCATCTACGGAGACGGTTCCGGAATAACTAATTTGCCTTCAACAGGTGTTGAGGATATTTGGATTAACGAATCAGGGGATACTATGACAGGAAATCTGGATATGGATTCCAACGACATTGAAAACATCAACTTATTACACGCAACCAAGATTGGAGTTACCACAGATAAAACAACTGCATCATCTGAGATTCCAACAGGTTATTCTATGTACGTTCAAGACGACATCAAAGTTGGCGGGAATATCTTAGGTTATAACGGCGATGTGGCTGAAAATGTGTTCTTCAAAGACAACAAACCTGAACCTGGTGATGTGGTTATACTCTCATCTAACATGACAGTAACAAAATCTTGCAAACCTTATGATACCAAAGTTGCGGGCGTTGTTTCAACTGATCCTGCATATATTATGGCTATTCAAAGAGACGGCATTCCGTTAGCCCTTGCTGGCATTGTCCCCGTAAAAGTAACTAACGAGAACGGCATTATAAAAGTCGGGGATCTTTTAACCACATCATCAACACCAGGACATGCGATGAAGTGTAATGATTTAGAGAAATGCATAGGAGCTGTAATTGGTAAAGCGATGGAAGACATGGATCCAAACAAAGAGAAAGACGCTATCAACATGCTAATTTTTCCTAATTAAATCAATGTTGAAACTAAAATGAACAGAAACAAGTTTATCATATTCTTTGCAATTCTTTGTCTCCTTTTTTTATTTTTAATTTCAACCCGCAAATTAAATGAAACTAGCAGATTGGAACTAAAAGAACCTCAATGGAAATTTTATGTTTTGGATAATAAATCAGCTTCAAGGTTTGTTGATTTGAGTTATGACCTCAACAACAATCCTCACATCTTTTTCTTCGCTGAAAGAACAAGAGAGGGACTAAAACAGATTTATTCAAACAACACATTAGAAGATTATTACTATAATGACCGAAATTGGAAAACTGAAAGTTTGGATAATAAACGGGAATCTGGATTTTTTGTATCCTCTCTAACTGTAAACGACACAATTAAACTTTGTTATATGGATTATGAAGTCGGAAACGAAAAATTGTACATCGCTTCACTTAAAGGCAATACTTTCAAAAAAAAGATTGTTGATGACAAAACAAAATCGGGTTTAAGCGCAGGCATGTATTGCTCTTTAATTTGCCACGAAAATCAAAGTTATGTCTTTTATTATGTTGAAGAAGGAAAAAAATTTGTTATGCAGGACATAAATTCCAAATTAATAAAAATTTTAGATTATAATGCCGGAAGACAAATATCGGCAGAACATTATCAGGATAAAGTTTATGTTGCTTACAAAGGAAGAGATGATATGCATCTAAGGTTTGGGATTTATGACTTAAAAACGCAAAGTTGGTCACATAAAAAATACCCAATAAATGTAACTTCTCTGGACTTAGCCATCTTCAATGGCTCGCCTTACATCACATATTACAATAAAGATGATAAAGGAATTTATTTCACAAATGCTCTAAATTTCAATCCCATTAAGATTGCTAATGGATTTATGAGTGTTATTGCGATGGATGCCAATCATCAAAATCTATACATTGCTTACTTCATAGAACGAAAGGGATTATTTCTTGCAAAAACCAATGACGGACAGAGTTTCGAGGTTCAACAAATAGATGATAATCCTAATGCTGGAGAATTTTTAGACTTAAAAGTAACGCCAAACGACGACATCAAGATTGCATATCTTGACAAAACCTTCTTAAGATATGCAGAATTTGAGAGAAGTTCTTATCTTTTAATGAGAAGGAATAAAGAACTTCAAACATACATTTATCGTGTTTCTGCAAACATTTCTCTTGTAACGCTTTTGGTTTTAATATTGTTTTTAATAGGTCCAACCAAAATAGCGCAACAAAAAAACTGATTATTTTTCCTCTAAAGTTAGTACAATTGTATCGAAACATTTTTATAACAACCAAAAAAGAAAATTTTTGGGGAAAAGCATGAATAAGGTAATAGTTTTAAGCGCCTGCATCATTATCCTGCATGTCGTGTTAACAATTCCCATTATTCATTCTACAGATTTAATGTATATTAATAAAATTATGCCCCGAACAGGGTATCCAATAAACATCACCGGAGATGCTATCATAGCTGGCAATGTCGGAATAAACACAACAAACCCTGAATATGAACTTCAAGTGGGAAATAGCGGAGACGGGACAAGCGCAATTTCAAATAACTGGAATGTCTTTAGTTCAAGGAGATGGAAGACAAACATAACGCCAATAGAAAATGCTCTGGATAAAGTAATGAAGTTAAAAGGAGTATACTTTGACTGGAAAAGCAGCGGGAAACATGACATAGGAATGATAGCTGAGGAAGTAGGGGAGGTAATACCTGAGGTAGTGGATTATGATGAAAATGGCATAGATGCCAACTCACTTGACTATTCAAGATTAGTGGCAGTTCTTATAGAAGCAATAAAAGAACAGCAAAAGGAAATTGAGGAGTTAAAAATTAAGGTTAATGAACTGCAAAAAGTGTGATTTTTCAATAACTCCAGACTAAATGATTCTCAAAGGGCATCTCGGTTTTAGTCAGGTTAGGATAAAAGAAAATTTTAAATAGCAGTAATCATTCTTGAATGACAACAAATGAGAACCAACTCGTTTTTTTGGATAATCCTTGCAGTAATTGCTTTACTTGTATCTTCGTGCATTCCGCAAAATCAAACCATCGATCAAAGATTAATTGATGAAATTCTTAAACAGATTGAAGAACTTAATTTTACTGAAACTGAAGAGCCAAGCATATTCCGGGAGATAACTGCAGAAGAGGGGGAAAAAATCCAGCTTGTCCCTGTTTTAGAGCCAATTAATGAAAAAGCAAAATATTATTTCTCTCCCCCATTTGACCAGAACGGCATTTGGCAAACTAAAAAGGGAGATGCCGGAACATACTTAGTCAAAGTTACGATAGAAAACAACAACCAAAACATCACTAAAAACGTTCGTGTCGTTGTCAAACAAAAAAACTCTGCTCCCGAGATAATAATAAATGATACCATTTTAGCTAAAGAAAACACCACTCTTCAACTCAATTTCACAGTTTATGACAAGGATAATGACTCAATTAAAATAAACATCTCAGGATGGTTCAATTCAAACACAAAATATCTCGATTTTGATTCTCAGGGCGAACATTATACAACGATTACAGCCGATGACGGCAAAACCAAAGTCGTAAAAACTGTAAAAATTATTGTTGAAAATGTTAACAGGAAACCTGTAATAAACATAACCACTAAAAAAGTTAAGTTGGAACAGGAAGCAACATTCTCAAAAGACGAAATTTATGATCCTGACGGAGATAATCTAAAGATAAAACCTGAAAAAGTTTTTTTTAAAGAGGAAGGGAATTTTTCAAGAACAATTGCTGTTTGTGACAATTTTTCTTGTGTAAATAAGACTGTCATCTTTGAGGTAACAGGCAAGAATCTGCCTCCAGAGATAATCGTTCCCGACCAAATTAATGTTTCCGAAGGGCAAACATTTTGCTTGCCGGCCTCTTACAGAGACGCCGAGAATGATTCTTTAACAATAATCTACAGCGGGTGGATGAACGAACGGTGCAAAAAAGTGGAATACAATGAATCAGGGGCCCATCTTGTTAATATTATTGTTTCAGATGGCAGCAATCAGGCCCAAAAACAAATTCAAATCTTTGTTGAAAATGCTAACAGATTCCCCATAATCAAAGATATTGTTGCTATTAAAGAATAAAATGGTGAAAAAAATGAACCGTAAAAAATATTTAAGCCTGGATTTGCTGTTCATAACAATATTTTTCTTTTCAACATTAAACGCGTCATTCGCTGCTGATTATGTCTTTGAGATAAACGAAGGGGACAAAATAACAGTTCAGCCGCAGGTGTTGGATTTTGACAACGATTCTGTTCAAATAATATATTCATATCCTCTGAACTCCTCAGGGCAATGGCAGACTACTTATGCAGATGCTGGAGTTTACTTAACAAGAGTGATTGCAACAGACGGAATTGATAAAGACATTAAAACAGTAAAAATAATTGTCAGGAATGTAGACAGACCTCCTGAAATAAAATTAAAAGATTATTACACTATTGAGGAAAACAAAACTTTGAGCTTTGGCATCAACACTTTTGATCCTGATGGAGATAATGTTTCAATAGAAGTTTTGAATGCTCCCGAAGGAGCTAATCTCAAAGACGGCTATTTTACATTCGTGCCGCATTTTAATTTCGTACAAAAAAACTGGTTTTACAGGGTTCTCCAGGCTATGGGTTTGAACATAAGAGCCAGAAAAAATATCTTCATAACCTTTGTTGCAAAAAGCAATAATCTGACCACAAACAAAACAGTGAAGATTACTGTCTTCGATTCAAATCAGCCTCCAAAAATAAACGAAGAGATTAAACCAATTATAGCAAAAGAACTGGATAAAATCAAAATAGGTCTGCAAGCTTCAGACCCAGACAATGACTGGTTGTTCTATAAAGTAGACGGATGGATTGATTCAAAAGCATATAAAACTAAATTAGGAGATGCTGGAAAACATCAAGTTGTAATTACTTTAACTGACGGAATTCATGAAAGAAAATATGTTCAGGATATAATAATCCGACGCACTAATTTTGCTCCAGAGCTTGTCAATTTTGACAAGAACAAGGTTATTGATTTACCAGAAGGAAAACAGACCGTCATTGAATTAAAGGTTGCAGATAAAAACAACGATAGAATTTGGATTTCAAGCAACGACCTGCCTGATTTTGCGAAAATTGAAGACAACAAGCTAATTTTTAATCCTGGCTATCATATAAGCAGCAAGAGCTTTGAAAAAGTTTATGAGTCGACACTAAACATCAGCGATGGAAACTTGCAAAACAATTACAGTATAACAATTCGTGTAAAAGACGCAAATCTAAGGCCGCAGATAATCAATTATTCTCCCGAAATTTATACGAAACAAGAGGTCTTTAAACCTATAACATTCAAGATTAATGTTACAGACAAAGACAACGACAAATTAACCTATGAATGGAGTCTGCCAGGATTTGTCAAGGTGAAAACCGCAAAAGGTCAATTAACATTCAAACCCACAACAATTGGCAAGAAGAGAATTTCGGTAAAAGCGTGCGATGAGGGCAATTCCTGCGTTAAACAAGAATGGACTTTGAATGTCTACAAAAAAATTAGAAGGTGAATTCTTTATAATTCTTTATTTTTCGATTTCAAAATTGATTATGCATTCTCCCCGAGCCTCAGGGTTCTTTAATGCTTTAATCAGTTTTCTGTCAAGTTCCCTTGCTGATTTATTGCATTCAACAACCAAAGTCCTGGAAGAATCAAACCGCGATTTTCTAAATACGATTTCCTTTGAATCAGGCTCAAACTTCTTATTTAGAACGCCTTCAAATTTATCAGCATACTTTTGTTCATTTAAAGATACGATTATCCTGCCTTTAACTCTTATAGGCCTTGAATCTTTAAGTTTCTTCCCCAGACCCTTAAAATCAAACCGAGAATTAACTCCTATAATGCAGTCCCCTTTTTTTGTAAGGTGCGCATCTGCAGTAAATTCAAAGGTATTGAAATGAATCCCCAAAATGTTTTCATGACCCACAAATTTTATGACAATCATTTAGAATAATTGACAAAAATTTAATTTAACAGCTCATCAATTGGCTTTTTTTCTTTGTTTTCTTCCTTTGGTTTTTTTCCGTCTTTAGTCTGTTCCTGAGCAGTTGGCAACTGCACACCCAAGTCTGCTAAAGCTTTCAGGTGCATTTGCATAAGCTGTTCTACCACTGAAACAATCTTCAACATCTCAGCCCGCTCCTTCGCCAACACCGAAATAGCACCTTTATGAAAACCTATCCGTTCTTCTTTTGACATCTCAGATTCAGTTTCCTCACGGTTCATCATGCAACCTCCTTAACAACAACACTCCACCGTCTGGGCAATTTTGAAACATTTGTCTTCAACGCTTTTCTGACAACATCAACGAATTGTTTCTTGGTTTTTATTGTTAGCAGAGAATCTCCTTCAAATACCTGAGCTGCAACACCTATGGGTTTGCCAAAAGCATGCTTCATACCTGTACTTAACCTGTCTGCGCCAGCTCCAGTTGCCAATGGATTCTCTCTAAGAATGTGATGCGGAAACTTTCTGATTCTAAAATGATAATTAGAATTGCCTATCCTCTTGTCAAACACCCTCACAAGAGCTCTCCTCACAGCTTCAATGGGCTGTTGTCTGACTTGCAAAGTATCCTTAGCAACAAGGTCTATTTGAATGTCGTACTTTCCGTTAACATTTCCCATATCGAATTTTGTTATAATTACATGGGGTCTCGCTTTAACAAAAGACAGATGACGATACTTTGAAACCCTTGTATACGGTCTCTCTATCCTTCTGTAGCAAACTCCCTTTCTTAATCGTGCCATAATTATCCCCTAATCTTTGGGATTAAAAGCGGTTTTAAAAACTTTTTGATATTTTTTAAGATTTTTAGTAGAGTATGCCATAAAACTTATTTTTCAAAATAGTTACTACAAAACAACAACAAATATATATAGTTCTATTTAGTTGCAACACTCATGAAATCGGTTAAAACCATATTTTTTCATGGCACCAATGAAAAAAATATTGAGAACATCCTAAACTCCAACAATATAAAGAAGAGCCGGGGTTGTTATGGCGAAGGGATTTACTGTGCATCAACTATAGAAAAAGCTCTTGAAGAAAGCCAAGGGAATGCTGTGTTGGGCATTCAAACTTACGGATTAGAAAAGTATATGGTCATGCCCATAAACAAAATTTTTCGATGGGCGATTTTCAATCAAGACATTTCAGCGGATTTCATAAAGTACATTGTAGTCTTCAATGACAAGACTGATAAAATAAACATTAAAAAAGATGAGGATGGCTTCTGCTGGATTCATAGTCCTAAACCAAACAATGCTTTGCTTTCTTTTTACTGCAATAAAATAAGTAATTACATCTTTAATGATTTCAACAAAAACAGTTCCATAAAACCTCGTGCAGACAGGATCCATGTTACTAAACCTTACAGTATTAAAATTGACGAAGCGACACCAACTCTCGAGGAATTCTTAAGAAACAAAGAGTTGTATTTCCCAGAATTTTACCAAACGAAATCCTGGAAAACTTATTCAAGCGTCATGGCAAGTCAGAGCGATTATAGTTTCTAAATAGTTTTTCTAAAACTAAAATAATTTAAATGCTCTTTGGATTCCAACTCTTATGTTTGATATTTTCCCATTTGAAACAATTAGAGAACCGCAGAAAGATTTGATGGCTTCTGTTTACAAAATTCTTAAGAATAAAAAACACATTCTGATTAATGCGCCCACCGGGATTGGCAAAACCGTGGCTGTTTTGGTTCCAGCCATACAATATCTCTTAGAAAACAACATTAAAAGAAGCGACGAGGAAAAAATCAAGATTTTCTTTTTAACATCAAGACATACGCAACATCAAATCGTGCTTGAAACTGTTAGAACAATAAATGAAAAAAATGAAAAATTAAAAATCAAAGTTGCAGATATTTTTGGCAAAAAATGGATGTGTCTGCAAGATAGCGTTTCAACGTTGTCTTCAAGGGAATTTAACGAATTTTGCAGAACTCTGAGAGAATCTTCAAGATGTGAATTCTATTCAAAAACAAAAAAAAATGGTCATTTAAGCACAGAAGCCAAACTCGTTCTAACTCAACTGTCTCATACAGAAGCGAATTTTAGCAACCTTAAAAGATACTCGCAACAGTTTAGATTGTGTCCTTATGAAATTGCATTAAATTTCGCAAAACAAAGCGAGATAATTATTGCGGATTATCAATACATATTCAACCCCGCAATTAGAATGAATTTTCTTAACAAGATCAAAGTTAGTCTTGATAAAAGTATTATCATCATTGATGAAGCCCACAATTTGCCTAATAGGTTAAGGGATATTATGAGCAGAAAACTCACAACAAACATGATTAAAAGGGCAATAATTCAGGCAAAAAAGATGAAGGAAAAGGAGATTATACCACATCTTGTTGCAATTCAGGATGCTTTAAACACTTTATCCTTCAAGATAAAAGATGAAAAATTGGTTAAAAAAACAGAGTTTATTGAATTGATAGCAAAAGATGAGGAAGAATACATCAAAATAATCGACCATTTAGATTCTGCAAGCGAACGCATTAGAAACTCTGAAAAAATCTCCTACCTATCTTCCATTGCAGAATTCTTGGATTTCTGGTTGCAGAACGATGAAGGGTATATTAGGTATATCAAAGCTCTCGAAAACAATACAGTTCTGTTCTTTAACTGTTTGGACCCTGCACTTATTATGGAAGAATTAATCAACGAAGTTCTGAACCTCACTCTTATTTCTGGAACCCTAAATCCCATTGAAATGTATAGAGACTTGCTCGGTTTTGATGAAGCGAGAAGCGTAACAAAAAATTACAAAGACATTTTCCCAAAAAAGAATCGATTAAACATTATTATTCCAAGAACTACCAGTTTATTCAAAGAACGGAACGCAAAGCAATTTAGAAACATTGCATCAATTTGTTCAGAGATTGCGGAAAGCATCCGTGGAAACCTCGCCATATTCTTCCCGAGTTATCAATTCATGAAAGAGGTGTTAAAATATTTAAGAATTAACAAATCCATTATCAAAGAGCAGCAGCACTTAACCAAAGAACAAAAAGCAAAGGTAATCAAAGATTTCAAAAAGTGCTCAAAAGAAGGTGCCGCATTGCTTGCTGTAACAGGCGCATCATTTAGTGAAGGGATTGATCTGCCAGGAGACCTGCTCAAAGCTGTTGTGATTGTAGGATTGCCCTTGGAAAAGCCAACCCTGGAAACCAAAGCATTAATTCAGTACTATCAAACAAGATTTAATAAAGGTTGGTTGTACGGTTACATTTATCCTGCAATGGTTAAGGTGATACAAGCCGCAGGCAGATGCATTCGAACAGAAAAAGATAAGGGCGTAATTGTTTTCTTAGATGAAAGGTATTCGTGGCCAACCTACAAAAAATGTTTTCCTGAAGATTGGCATATAAAAATAATCCCTGAACAATACATTAGAGAAATCAAACTTTTCTTTTCCGACAAACCTTAAGAAACAAAAGAAGAAACAAAAGAAGTATCCAAACAAAAATAATTAGTTAAAGTTTGCAAAGCAAGCGGTTCTTTGCGCCAATTTTTTGGATTACAGATTCAGCATTGCGAATCCCGTACTTCAAACACCTATCATAATCTTTTCCCTTAAGGATTCCATAGACAAAACCCACAGAAAACGCGTCCCCGGCACCAGTTTTTTCTTTAACATTAACTTTTTGTGTTGGCTCCTTGAAGAATCTCTTACCTGCAAAAAATGCTGCACCGTTCTTTCCATCAGTAACGCAAACAGGTTTCCCAGTTTTCTTGAAAACCTCTTCACAAAGCTCCTTTAAACTTAAACGTTCTTTTATATTCAATAAGGTTTGCCCTTCTTCTTTATTGACGATTAAAAAATCTATGTGGGCTATGTAGGATAAAAGTTTATTAAGACCTAATGAAACAACATAGGATGAAGGATTATAGAATATGATAACCCCTTTTTTCTTAAAATATTTAATTAACCTAACGCCCGCATTAAAACTATTCCTGACAAGAGAGGACACATAAAGTGCCTTTGTATCAACATCTTTTATCCTTTCTTTAACCTTATTAAAATTCAAGAAATCGTTCGCTCCTTTATAAACCAGTATAGTTCTATCGTCTACAAAACTGTCCAACACTATAGAAAAACCGGTTTTGTATTTTTCCGATTTTGTTCCTAAAAACTTTACTTTCTCTTTTTTCAATTCTTTAAGTATTAACTCCGCATGATTGTCTGATCCAATATTGCCTATAAACCCTGTTTTCAAACCCAAACGAGAAAAACCCACAGCAGTATTTGTGCCCCCTCCACCCGTGAAAGTGTGCAATTCTTTAATAAGAATCTTAGAACCAAGCGGATAAGCTAAAAGTTCTCTGTCAAAATTCATGTTTTTCAGTTCAATAAGTTCAGCATCAGTGTAAATAAAGTAATCAACCGTGGCGCTGCCTAAAGTAATAATATCAAATTTCATTTCAAATCTTTTTGTGTTTTCTTATTTAAAAAGTTAATGATAAATCAGCATAACGTCAAGCGTTAAACTGAGCCAAAAATAACTCAAAAGTTTATGAATATCTTTAAAAAGTTCAAAAGAAAAATATATTAATAAATTAACTGAAACATAACTAACTGAAACATAACAAAGGGTAAATCTAAAGAAATTTATTATGTTATTAGAGGCAAATTAACTCCGGGATAAAAATGCAGTTTGACACAGATTATGTTCAAAAAGGAATTGAATTAATTGAAGAAGAGTTCGGCGAGGCTCATGTCATTGAATCGGCTAAAGGAGTATTCTCAAAAACAAACTATCCAAAAACCGACAAGTTTCACAGATTAGTTTTCCAAAGTTATAGCCTGCCGATTGAGGAACCGTATTATTCTCTAATCAAGATACTAAAGCAAGACTTTTCTTTTGACAAAATGATTAAAATTATTGATAGCTTTGCCGCTGCAGAAGGTTCTTCTTTCTTTGGAGTTTCAGCGCAAAGATTAGGAGTTCAACAGGATAAGGTGAGTCAATACCTTGCGACCATAGGAAAACTGCTCAAGGATCTGTTTCAAATAGTTAGAGAACTGAGAATAATGGATGAAAGGTTATCATTGTACGAAAAAAGCAATAAAGGAGACGAATCAGCTGAGACAACATTAAAAGGTATCTGGATAGATTTAGTAGAAGGCGGAGCAAAGAATCCTGCTTCTGTGTTCGGAATGGCTTCTGAAGTGGGCTTTGCAATCCTGCCAGATTTGTTTTTTTCAATAAATCTAAAAAACGCTGACGAAGTCGATGCCAGAATAAAGATTATGATGGATAACAACGAATTTAATCCATCCATATTAAGAGTGTTGGCTAGAAAACTCAAATCATACTATGCCTGGAAAGAACACACTTACAAAGAACTCGTTACAAGAAGAAAATTCACTTTACGCTATCTCAAGCAACATCACGATACAATCCAGCTTTATATATCCTGGGTAAAACCGTACATAGACACAATTAGAAGACTGCAGATAAACAATAAGCTAAGGAACAATGTTGAACTTGTCAGCGCATTCGAATCATCAATGATGGAATTAGAATTCATTGCGACAAAGAGCGACGCTAGCAAGAAGTATAAACCTGTTATCGTTGTTAATTTTACTTACAGAACAAGACCTTCCATGTCATTTTCTCAGGAATACCAGCGGGGCCCTATTCATTTAGGCAGAGTTGAATTCACTTTAAGAGGATATGTCTGGACTGAAGAAGAAATTGAAAAATTCCTTTCTGTAAGAAGAAAAGAGCAGCTTGATTTGGTTAGTTCATTTGACCAAAACATCAAAGAAACAACCGAGGCGCTTGGCGAAGATTTAGAAAAATACTTGAAAGAGCTTGAAGAAGAGAAAAACAATAAAAATAACGAAACCGATAATAGCAAAGACAAAGAAAATCAAAAAATAACTTATACCGACCCATTCTCAGGCATTTTCGGAGGATTCAAAGAATTGTTCTCAGCGCTGATCCCAAAAACGCCAAGAATTCAAACCAAGAGCATCTCTGATTGGTTCAATAATAAGGCTGAAATGGAGAAGCTCAAAGACAAAAACGAAAAGAAATCGGCAGCGAAAGCTGTTGATATTGCTTTATGTAAGAGTTACGAAGTTTTCAAAAAAAGTCATCGAATGTTAGCATGGTAGATGAAAACGATCTCAAAAATTTGGATTTTAAAGAAAAAGAGAGATTATTAAAAGAGATGCTTAGAAAAAAAGAAGACGAGCTTAAAGAATTAGAACAATTAGTTAAAAAAGTACAAAAGGAAGAAGAGGAAGAACTAAAAAAGAAAGAGGAAGACGATAAAACAAATACGAACCTCGTTCATTTATTAAAAGAAAGCGAAGAAAACACGAATTTGGCAGAAAATCTGTCTAATGAAGAGGAAAGTAGTGATGTTAGAAGATTTTATCAGAATTCGATTAAAGAAATAACGGATGTTTACTCAGAGATAAAAGAATTGTACGAACGAAACAAAAATGAATGGAATGAGAAAGATAAAGATACACTTTATGACCTAAAAAATAAAATTGAAAAAATAAAAGATTACAAGTTAACCTCTGAAGAAATTCAAAACATCTTGTTATCATCTGAAAGAATCCTGAATGAGATAATAAAATATAAATTATAAGATAAAAATGCAATTCCTAAATGATTATTATACCCCAATGGACAGAGAATTTTATGTTTCAAATCATCAACAACACAATGACAGTTCTGACGAAATCGAAAAACCTATCATTAAAATGGATGACATTAAGCCGTCAATTACGGAAGGGAGAGTCGGTGGCGGCCCCTTCCGAAATGGAGTAATGCAGAGAATCAAATTGGGCGCGTCCGGAGCCGAATTAAATCTGATTCCTGAAGGCAGCGAACCAGGAGCGGGCGCCGAAGCTTACGGAAAAGAAGCGAGGGAGGAACTAAAACAATTAACTTCTTTAAACAAATTCAAGGTTACTGTTCATGCTCCGGTTCAGACAATTCCGAACATTTCAGGGTTCACAGGCCAGGAATTTTCAGAGAAAGCCAGAAGTGAGGAACTCAATGAAATCAAAAAAGCTGTGTCTTTTGCCGCGGATATAGTCAATGAAAAAAACGCTCCTGAAACCGGAGTGCCTGTGGTAATTCATACAGGAGAGTTTCCCAGAGCCCTATCAACAATAGAAGCTCCGAAAAGCGAGAACGGCGAACTCCTGTTTGATGAGAATCATCCTCAGCCGAAAATCAAAAGGGGACCATTCGAAGGATATGAAAATGAAAGCGAAGAGCTTCCAATATATGTAGTTGACGAAAAAACCGGACGAGTGGTTGGCGGATTAAAAGCTAATCAAAAGGTTTCCGCACCCGTTTGGAAGAAAGCCAGCAAAAGGAAAAAATATTTTGATGAAAGACTCAAAAAGTTCGTAACCATAGAACCGGGAGATTATCTTGACGCGTATGGGAGATTAGCTTTAAGCCCTGAGGAAAGAGTAATTGAAACTGATGAACATGCTAATTTAAAGATAGAATCCTTTGATTTGAGAAAGATTGATAAGGAGAGGCAGAATTTCATGAAATGGGTTGACAAAGTCACTTCTCTAACAAAAGATGTGGATGATGTCGATAATGAAACTAAACTCAAAATCAAACAGATTAAAGAAACTGAAAGCAAACTTAAAGCTCAACCTCGAGAGGTATTTTTCTTCAGGGAAAGTTTGTTAGGTCAGAAAAGACGTGCAGAAGGTTTAGCACAATATTATATCCAGGATTTGGAAATGATAAGAAACAAATTAAACAAAATCAATAAAGCAATTTCATTCTTTCAAGAATTAAAAAACAAAATGAGCGAAAAAGAATTCGAAGAAGCGTTCTCGCAATACATTAAAGGCAATGATTTGAGCGACATTGTTAATCCCAACGAAAAAACGAATATTCTTGAAGTGTTGGAAAAACAGCGGAGAGCGCTTGAGAAACAGTACAAGTATTCCACAGAAGTTGCCACGGGTCATTTTCAGCAAGCTAAAGAGATAGATGAACAACTGGAAAATATAAAAACTCTGGACGAGTTTGCCAAAGAGAAATCAATAAAAACTTTGGCGGAAGCGGGCATTTACGCATATCAAGAGACAAACAATAAGGGTCTCAAAAAACCAATTTACATCGCTCCAGAGAATGTATTTCCCGAAATGGGATATGGAAGTCATCCTGATGAGCTTTCTGAACTCGTTAAAAAAGCTCGAAGAAAAATGGTGGAAGAATTAACAAAAAGATATGACATGAAAAAAAGCGAAGCCGAAAATATTGCAAAAAATCACATCAAAGCAACGCTTGATACTCAGCACTTGGGCATGTGGTATAAATACTTCAATCCTCCCGGCAAAAAATTCAAGAATGAAGAGGAACGGAAAAAAGCTTTCGCAGAATGGTACAAACAACAAATTGAAAAACTTGCAAAGGAAGGAATTATTGGTCATGTTCATTTAGTTGATGGGTTTGGGAGATCCCATGTACACTTGCCTGC
Source organism: uncultured Methanosarcinales archaeon (assembly GCA_964386095.1). Taxonomy (GTDB): domain Archaea; phylum Nanobdellota; class Nanobdellia; order Woesearchaeales; family JASKKU01; genus JASKKU01. The sequence continues at coordinate 4,181 of CAYLQM010000019.1, read as the reverse complement.
AGGTCAGGGTGATACTCCCGTAAAGGAAGCTATAGAAATACTTAAGAAGCATAAAGTCCCTTTTGATATTGTCAGCGAGGGTTACGCTGAAGGGCCCAGAAGACAATTAACAAAAGTTTGGGAGAAATTTGATGTGCCAGCAAGCATATTCGGTGCAGGCTATAAGCCTGCAACTAGTTGGACCAATATTGACCATTCATACTTTGATAAAAAAGGCGGACCCAGTTACATATTCGGTGGTTACGCCCCATCCCAAGAATGGAAGTTCTGGAGCGAGCTTCCATTGGAATAAAAGGTCGATAAAATGAAAGAACTATTCAAAAAAAATTACGATAAAGAAAATCTTGATATTGTTTACAACTTTGCTAAAAAGATGAACAAAGAATTCGGAGAAATGATTAAAGTCATTGCAATATTCGGTTCAACTTCGGAAAAAGGAAAATTGGATATCAATTCTGACATTGATGTTCTCGTTGTTGTGGATGATGTCGATTTCCAAATAGACGATGCCATCGCTAAAAGTTACAGGGTAATAACCGGAAAAATTGTTGAAAAAATCTCGAAAAAACTTCACATCACTACCTTAAAACTGACTCACTTCTGGGAGTATGTAAAAGTAGGCGACCCTGTTGTATTAAACATTTTGAGAAACGGATTTGCAATATTGGACTCAGGATTCTTTACGCCTCTGCAAGTATTATTGTACCAAGGTAGGATCAGACCTTCCGAGGAGGCAATTTACACTTATTTTGAAAGGGCTCCAAGAAGTTTAAAACAGGTGGAATTTAACTTTCTAAAAAGCGTGTCTGACCTCTATTGGGCAATGATTGATTCAGCTCATGCAGCCCTCATGAGAATCGGAGAAATGCCTGCAAATCCGAGAGAAATTCCCAAAATCCTTGAAGACAAATTAGTTAAAACCAACCTCGTAAGCAAAGAATGCGCAGATTTTGCTAAAGAAATTTATGACTTGTCTAAAAAAATCGCACACCAGAAATTAAAAGAAATCAAAGGAGTAGAAATTGACGAATTAAAAGAAAAAGCTGAAAGATTCGTTGATGAAATGAAAAAAATAGTCCTGAAATGAAAGAAATATATTTAAACTGAAAGTAAAATAAAACTGAAAACGAAGATTGATTAACGCCAATTAGTGCAAAATTAAAATCACTGATTTAACTTGTGTTTAAAAGGTTCTTCCTGTGATAAAGAAGGTCCGGAATTTAAAAGTTGGTTTTCGATCTGGGTTTTATTAAGATTTGTTTGAATCTCCATTTTGTCAGTTGATGAATCACCTTTAGTCTCAACATCATCTTCTTTAACCTGTTTAAGTTCCCTTAAATCCTTAACTAAAAGGCTGCTCTCAACAACTTTCTCCAGTTCAATCTCTCTTTTTTTCAAGTCCCTAATTTCTTCAAACAAAGATTTTATTGTCGTTAAAATAGACTTATTCTGCTCAATTAACTCGTCAAGTTTGGTTGTCAAGGGAGCGACTCTTTCAAAATGCAAATCATGCTCTTCGTACATTTCATCAGAAGCTTTTGAGAAGAGGTCATAAATGTTTTTCATAGCAAAAGTCAGGTTATCTATGGAGTCCTTTAATGTTTCCGCATGTTTTTTGGATATTTGGTTAGATTTACTTTTAGATTTTCTATTTGCTGATTTATTTTTTGATTTATTACTTGTTTTATCTGAAGCTTTAGATGTAGAAACTTTTTTTTCTGAATCTTTTGATGTTCTTGGCATAATAGTTTTAGGTTAAGATATATTTAAAAAGTTTTCTCAAAACGCTAAAAGCAAATTAACCGGAATATGCCTAATTATAACTTCTTTAAATCAAAAGTTTTTTAAATATAACAAGTTCTCTCAAAAAAGATAACCATGAACGGAACAATTATGAACTTTCGACGAAGTTTGAAAAGGACTTATCACACTCAAATGATTGTAATTGCAGAAGGTGTAAACTCCAAAGAAGAAGCTGAAAAACTTGTAGGGAAAACAGTTGTCTGGAAAAGTCCTGCCAACAAAGAAATTAAAGGAAAAGTGGCTTCAGCTCACGGTAACAAAGGCGCTGTAAGAGTCATATTTGAAAGAGGAATGCCTGGTCAAGCCGTTGGCACAAAAGTTTCCATAGAGTGAAAATTTTCTAAAAAGTTCTATTCTAATTAATTTATTCTAATTAATTCTTTCTAAATTTATAATTTGCAGATTTAACCAAAATTTAATCACAAACATTCCATTAAAAGATTTGGATTTAAAAGATTTAAAAATAGAAAAAACTGAATTATTTTGCTTTAACTTTTTTCCCTTTGGTTTTTGTTTCTTTTTCAGCTTTTTTAGGAATCTCCAATTCAAAACCAGCAAATTCGTCTTTTGAAACAACTTTAACTCTCGTCTTTTTAACAAGCTCCAACATCCGTATATCGAAAGAACTTACAGGATGAAGGGAGTTTAAAGTTTCGTAAATTTTCTTGTTTAAGTTTCTGGAGAGCATATCTTTTAAGATTTCATCATAAGTCTTGCTTCCAAACTCGTTAAACAACAAATAACTTGCCGCTTTTCTTAATAACTTTTGTTGTGCTTTTGAAGAATTGTTGGCTGTTAAAATCAAAGGTTTGACTTTCACCAGCTTCTTGTCTTTAGTTGAAACAATAAAAGAATTTTCAATCTTATCCTTTCTTTTTCTGACTTTCTTTCTGATTGAAGAAGGTAAAAGGTTTAATCGTATAATCTGAGTCTTGCATTTATCTTCATTAACATCAACGATTTCCAGTTTAACATTGTAATCTCTATCCCTCACGCTGTTAGTTACGAACATCAAATTCAAAGATATTGTTCTGCCAAGAGCAGAGTTTGGTTCGTCTGCAAAAATGGATGGTAATTCCACCTCGTTTAAAACCTTTGGAGCATAAACCTTTAACCATTTTTTCTTTTTTTCCTTAGCCATAGATATCACTTAAACTCTCTTATTGAATGTTCTTAATATTCTTTTGGGAAGATGTGTCGGTTTTATAAATGTTATGCTTAACTGTTATGTTTCAAAACAGTTAAATTTAAAAACAAAATCGCTTATACAACTAATGTGATATTATGAAAGTCACTCTTACTGAACCAGATTTGTTAAAGGAAAGTATTACAATCGTTTCTGAACTTGTTAGCGAGGTCAGGTTTAAAGTCAATGCAACAGCTATGGAAATGATAGCTATGGACGCTGCAAATGTGTCCATGATTATATTTAAGATGTTCTCAAGCGCGTTTGCTGAGTACAAGGTTGATGGAGAAACGGAATTGGGTTTAAATCTGCTGAACCTCAAACAAATCCTTAGAAGAGCCAAAAAGTCGGACATACTAACATTAGAATTAGCGGAGGATAAAAGATTGAAGATACTTTTGAAGAGCAAGATTTCAAGAACATTCTATGTACCTTTAATAGATATTCATGAAGGGGAACAACAGGTCCCTAAATTGGAATTTAAAGGCAAAGTTAAAACGAAATCTGAAGTTATTTCTGACGCTGTTGAAGACGCGGATGTAATCTCTGATTCGATAAGTTTTATTATTGAAGAAAACAAGTTTTTCATTGAGGCCAAAGGCGATTCATCCAAACTTAAAGTAGAGGTTCCTAATGACGAAGATACTTCAATAACCTCGTCACAGCCCTCAATCAAAGCAAAGTATTCTATTGAATACTTAAAGAAGATACTCAAAGCTTCTAAATTAAGTGAAGATGTTGAACTTCAGTTAAGCACAGATTATCCGCTAAAACTGAACTTTGTAAGTCAAGACAAACTTCAGATGATATTCATCTTAGCGCCAAGAGTAGAGAATGAGTAATGGGTTCGGTTCAGGACAGTAACGCCAGAATGAATTTGGGCTGAAATGCCCTTTTTCTCGTCTGTGAAGTATGCTTGTTGATATTGATGCTTCTAAGAAAGGTCCTAAAAGCCAAAGAAACCAAAGGCAGGACATCAGAAAGGACAGTCATGTCAGTCTCGATAAGGGATAAGAAGAACATATTCAAAAGAGATGGAGTGTTTGCTCTAAACACATTTGCTAATAGTAATGGAGATTCTAAATAAGTGTGAGGAAGAGTGAGACAGGGATTTTGACATAGGCCATGAATGTTCCAAGATCATCTTTAGTGATCATCACTCCTTTTTTGAATGATTTGAATCCAACGAAGT
>CAYLQM010000018.1:0-18958 GCA_964386095.1 uncultured Methanosarcinales archaeon | reverse complement strand
AGGCATTCTGTCAGGGATTATTTAGACAAAGCTGTAAGTTTTGATGATGTTGGTTTAATACTTGAAGCGGGCAGGTTAGCCCCAAGTTCTGGCAATCTACAGCCTTATTTTTTCATTCTAATAAAAGAGCGAGACAAAAAGGAGAAGATTGCTAAAGCCGCCTTGGAACAGTGGTGGATGGCTAAAGCGGCATGGCATATTGTACTCGTAGGTGATTGTGAGAAATGCAAAAAATTTTATGGTGACCGCGGGGAAAGTTTGTATTGCATACAAAACATAGCCATGGTGGCTGAAAATATGTTGTTGTGCGCCCAAGCGTTGAATCTTGGGGCTTGTTTCGTTTCAGCATTTGATGAAGCGGAGATTTCCAAAATGCTAAGCATCCCTAAAGGGTACAGGCCGCAAGGCATAATAACTATAGGTTATGAACGAAGTTCTGAGAAAAAACCAAAAGCGCCACTAGACAAGTTGGTTTATTTTGATAGCTTTGGGAACCGGTTGAAAGATGTTGATTTAGCATTAAACAACCTAAACCTTGTTGGCAGGATTGCTGACAGTTCCAAAAATGTTTCAGAGAAATTGATAAGCAAAATTAAAGAAAAATTCAAAAAATTGAAATCAGAAAAATCGAAAAAATCTAAGTAAATAAATTTAAACAATGCAAAGTTCACAACCAACTATCAGAGAACTGCATATCTAAAGACCTGGAACGCATTGTCTCTTCGGTCAGTTGTTTAATCCTTTCCAGGAAGATTCTCTCCACGAATTTTTCATCAAGGTCTTGAGCTAACATTTTTTTCACCCCGTTTCTATCAAACTCACAAAAGAATAACAGATGCTGTTTTTTAAAAATCTTAAATGCAGAGATGTCCAATGTCCAATGGTAACGCCAAAGATGTTTAAAAACATCCAAAAATGAAACAAAATGAATTAAAAACTCGAAGTATTGCCAAGAAATTAAATTAAATCAAATTTTTCAAAGATCTCATATGCTGGTCCTTTTGGAGATAATACGCTTTTCATAAGTTCAAACGAGACCACTTTAAAACAGAATGGATCCTTTATTAGTGTATTCTTTAAGATTTTTAAAGCGGAATTTAAGTTTTTTACCTCCTTAATTCTAAATAGAGTTATATGACTGACAGGCGGCTTCTTATCCAGTGGAATGCAAAGTTGTTTAAGTTTCTGGTCAATTGCAAACATCAACTTGTTAAACTGCTTGCTCTTAGCTTGAAGAAAAACAACCCTGGGCTTACCTTGAAAGGTAAAATACGACAAAGTATCAAAACACAATTCAAAACTTGGGAAACTAATAGTTTTTAATTTATCAACAATTCTGTTCGCTTCTCTAGGACTTGTTTCGCCAAGAAACCGTAAAGTCGCATGCAGGTTTTTCTCTTCGACAGGTTTTGCCATTACGGTCAAGTTTAATTCTGACAAAATTTTGCTTGCTAATAAAAACACATCGCTCTTTAATTGCATCGGAGGGTTTATTGCTAAAAAAGTTCTCATAAAAAGCAAGATGCTCACAAAAATATAAAAAATTTGAGGTTAGGCGTTTAATAGCGCAGGATTAGGATTATGATAAAGTTTAAATAAAAAGCCTTTAAATAAAAAGGAGACAAGGGATACCAAAAGTATAACTTAAAGATAACAATTTCGGGTTAAATATGATGAAAAAAAAAAGAAATGGACGGGTTTTGCAAGTTATAAACTTTCTATTAGCTCTGCTGATTATAATTCTTATTTTGACCATTATTTCAGATAAAAATCCTGAGATGTTAGACGAAGAATTTTATGTTAAAGTCATTGATTCTACTGAGAATAAAGGATTTTATGCTGTCTGTTTTTCCTGGACACAATGCTCACCAAACAACACATTGAGCAGGAAATGCTACCCGTTAGATAATTTGTCAAAAGAGTTAATTCAAACAAAAGCTTGCAATTATGAAGAAGTCATACATTGCGGCAACGGTGTTAAAGATTTTGACGAAACAGATGTAGATTGCGGTGGAAGTTGCAAAAGTTGCGAGTTGTTTCAAAGGTGCAAAGTTAATAACGACTGCAAAAGTGCAAACTGTCACCCTGTTACGAAAGAATGTGTTAATCCTGAAGAAATGCCAAATTTCATGATTAGATTGATTTTTGCTCACCCAGTGTTGATGTTTAGTCTCATAGTAATCCTGCCAGCAACCATAATGTACTTATGGTGGTTAAAATCAAGTTTAGATGAAGACAGAATAAAATCTCTGCAAAAAAATAAAGAATTAGTCTTGCAATTTCAGGAATATTCCAAAATGTTTAGGGATAATGTTAAAAACGGCAATCCCCGAATTGCAAAAGATGTGTTCCTTGAAATCAATAGAATCCTCTCTGAGATGGACGATGACGCATTAAAAAAAGTTCTCAAGGAGTATAAATCATTAAAGAAAATATATACGCAGATAAACAAATCAAATGAGGAATTTTGAAGATTTATTGAAAGTTTTCATTCCCTTTGAGTTTCAATAAATTTATTAAGTTTATGAAATACCCTACTAATTAATATGAGAACAAATATCTTCGTAAGAGATGCTATGACAAAGAGGCCTGTGTGCGCACAGCCCAATACGTCAATCTTAGACTGTGCAAAACTTATGAAAAAGCACAATGTAGGCAGTTTGTTGATAAAGGATGACAACGAAGAACTCGTTGGCATAGTAACTGAAGAAGATTTTGTAAGACGGGTGATTGCAAACGGAGTTGATGTAAAAGAGCCGGTACACAAGATAATGACAAAATCCGTTTTCACGATAGACGAATCTGAAGATATCTTTGATGCAATTATGAAGATGAAGGACTTAGATATAAGGCATTTGCCAATTGTTTCTGAAAACGGCAAACTCAAAGGATTGATAACTATGAAAGATATTTTAAGATTAGAGCCTCAGTTATTTGAGTTGATTGTAGATATTATTGAACTGCGAGAAGAAGAAGATAAATTGAATGTCATCAGGAACAGAGGATTGTAGATATCCCGTCAAAATAAAAAAATGGAAACTTTTCTTTTTTTAAAAGTTTTAACGCATTAAAATTCAGGGGATTCTTAAATTAACTTTAGTTCTCCAACGATATTGTCTATTCGTTCTTCCTTATCGGGACCAATAGCCAAACAGGTAATTGTTCCAGGTTCAACAACAGTTTTACCAGCGTCCTTAATCAAACTAACTGCAAAACCATTTGACTTGGCTTCATTAAACTTTTCAAGTAATTTGTCCAAAGATTTGACTTTCAGCACTACCTTTTTCATACCTTCTTGTTGCCATTCTTTAATTATTGATGAATTTCCTGTGTTGAGCATCTTAAGAACATTTTCTACCGAAGCATGAGCTACTTGAACAGCGAGTTTTCCCTTTGGCAATTTCAAATCAGACCTTACGATTATTGCCTGTTTATACATAACTTGTCAGCTGATTTTTCTGTTTAAAAATCTTTTGTGTACTCAAAAGAAATTGACATAAGCTCCCGCATATTCAAATTTGAATTGGAGTACAACTTTTTTCGTATTGTCCTAAGATCTTTAACGATGTAATCTTCAAGGTTTGAGTGATAATTCTTGTTTTTTATCTGGAAAAGCAGTTCGTCAATAAGCTTTTTTGCTTTTCGGGGGGTTAGTTGCTCTTTGTAACAAAATTCTGAAAAGTAATCAACGTCGTCTTCTGAAAAGTTAAGCAGATGACAATCTAAAGCATACTTCTCAAGCGTCTTCTTTAACAACTGTTGGTATTGTTCTTTGCTCACAAAACCCTTCAGGAAAAGAGATTTATTTGCAATCCTGTCTATTAAGGCAGCATCCAGTTTATGTGGAGAATTTGTAGTGGATAACAGAACTGTGTTATAACGATTCTCCACAAGGATTCCCTCAAGGTTCTTAAGCAGTTCGCCAAAAAGAGAGACATCCGTCTGGTTTTCTAAGAACGATCTTGAAGAGAACAAAGTATCTATTTCATCTATGACCATTAAAGTGATTTTATCGTAATTATTAAACTTTGATAATTTTTCCCGAAGTTTGCGTTCACTTTCACCGTAATATTTATCTTTAAAAGAAGAATCTATGCAGATTACTTCCGCAGGTTTGTTGTATTTTGATGCGATTTCAAAAAAATAATCAATCAACAATCTGCATAAGTAAGATTTGCCTGTTCCTGGTGGTCCATACAAAAAGATTCTGTTGGGAAATGGAGCTGCAGGGTTATCCCTCAAAACAGGATTGTATAAAAAAGCAAAATCTATGATTCGTTTCAGTTCTGTCTTTTCGTTTTCGTTACCAATAAAATCTTCCAAGCTAAAATTGTTCATTTTGCCAGCAGCATTACGCTTCGGATATGGAAGATAAGTACTCGTCATCTAAAAAATCCATTGAGTCTGCTATCAACGATTTTATATCGGCTTCAAGATTTGAATCAAGGCCAAAATTTTTAGATAAGATATCTACTTTAGTCATATTTCCCATTTGTTTAACATTCTCAAAAGAAGAATTCCAAAGATCTGCAAGTCCGCCATACAACGATTTCAATCCTTCATTAAGATATCCCATATTCTTGGTTAATTGTTTTATGTCGCCAAAAGCAGTTGTCAACCTTTTTACCGTCTCATTCGTGTTTAACACATAATTTAACCCGGCTTCTGCATTCATTATAATATAACTCAACATTTTAGAAGCCAAATCTAAGATGTGATATTGTTGCTCATAAAAATTCATTTTAAGCTGACTCACTCTTCGTTCGGACTTTACCGCGTAGAGATTTGTGAATAATTTTGTGCTGAGATTTCTTAAATAAAAATAGTTTGGGTCATTTTTGTTCAGGTTTCTTAACAGATTATCTAAGGTTTGATACTTCTCTGCAAGGTTCGCATTCCTTTCGCTTAATTGACTCAAATCTGCTCTGGATTCCATTAATGAATTCGTAAACTTGTCCTTTTGATGCTCAATCTGTTTTTGTGTGTCCCTTGCTTTTTTCAATGTGCCGGAGTAGATGGTACCGACTTTATCCAATTGCTTTGTATATTCAACAACAAGTTCATTCAAACCATACTTAAGAATTTCTCTATAATCTTTATCATAAGATTTTCTTAAATAAGTGAAAAGTCTCTTATACACAGGTGCCGTTTTTGTCCTGCGTTTAAGTTCGGACTCAAGCAAAGTAAGTCTTAAAATGTTTTCTTTGAGGTATCCTAAATTCCATTTGTAAGAGTGAAAGTCACAATATTTGTGCTTGCTCAAATAACTTTCAATCCTCGCATCAAGGTCAAACTTTTCAAGTTCATCCTCAATTTCTCCAATTAATTCTTGTAATCTAACATCTTCAGTTTTATTTTCATGGCTTGAAATTTTTTCGGTTAGAATTTCAACAGCTGTTTTTTTAATGCAATTCATTTTAATGATCATTTAAGTTTTTTAGCAAAATAAAAACTTCCATGAAAATAATGAAAAGATTTCAAAATACTCTAAGAATTTTGAAAAAACTTTATAAACAACAACACTTTTTGCCATTCTAGCAGTTCATCAACAGAGAGGATTGCCACACAGATAAATTTTTAAATCAAAATGAATCTCCAAAGCTTGATTGCGGCTGTGGTCTAAAGGCTATGACATCGGCCTTCCAAGCCGGTTATCCGGGTTCGAATCCCGGCAGCCGCATTTCAAACTTTTAAGGGTTAAAGGATAAATGCAATGCGTGTAATAAACGGGAAAATACTCTGTTTACAATTGCCTAATTTCTGCTTGTTGCAATTATTTTTAACGCAGGTCAACAGGTCCAAGAATGCTCTGACAACATCATTACAACTAAAATGCAAAGGCATTGGGAGAATCCACCCAGCGCTTAACTGATAAAAATATATCAAGGGATTCAGATTTTTATTAATATCTCGATTCTTCAGATTCTTATTAACAAAAATTAAGATCAACCCAAATAGTCCAAATTCCGGCGCAAGTCCTTTTCCTGTGAAACCTCCTGCGCCTGTTTGACTAACTCTTTCAACTGAGCTTCAAACTCTCTAGCTTTTTCATAGAGTGGCTTGGTGTTCAGTTTTAGATTAAGAATCGCATCTATGCACTCAACAATCTTCGCGCTTGCTGTACTATCAGGCAGGTTTATATGGCTCTCTCCAAAGAGACAAGTAAAATTATGATTTTCATTCAGAGTCATCAAAGCAGAAGTAATCCCTAAGATGATTCCATTTTTTAGTTCTTCATACTTTCCCTCAAGAATAGAACGAACTTTAGGGTCATTTGAATAATACAAAACCTTTGGTTCATTCTGCTGTGGGTTATAAATCCCCTCCAAACTTATGATTCTTTTAGCATTTGTGTCCTTTGCCAAATCAAGTATGTCCTTCGCCAAACTCCATTCCAGACCATTAACGGGATTCAGTCCATATATTACAACAATGTTTGAAGAGTTATCGTACATTATTGGAACTGGAATGAATTTTTTTCCAGACCTAATTGAAACCAATGGAGGCAATTTATCATTAAGGATTTTGCCCACAAGTTTAAAGTTTAAATGGTCCACAAGAAATTCTGTAGCTATACTTGCCACCAATCCAAAACCTGGAAAACCTTCAATAATTGTAGCATCGCGTTTAATCTTATCCAATAAGACATACATTGTATCACAATTAAGAATTTTAAGATTTAGATTTTTAAACTTTTCTTAAAACTTAAAAGATAAAAACCTAAAGGTAAGTGATTAAACAAACACTAAAAAGTTAAAAAAAGAATTTAAAAGGAAAGTTTCATTTGTTGGCTCTAAAGATGAACATTAAAGAAAACCTTGTGAAGATGATAGACTTGTCTAAGGTTTCTTTAGACCTTGCCTATCTTTCTTTAATTGAGAAAAACAGAATGTTGGATAAGGAAATTGAAAACATACAAAAAGAAATTGGGACGTTAAAATTTGAGACAGAAAAACTTGTGTTTAAGATTATGGATAAAACTGAAAGAAAAATTTCCATTTTAGATTTGCTTGATTACATTAAAGAAGTGAACGAAATTGCAATTAAAATTTCCGGCCTGAAAAAAAAAGAAACGCACCCACTAATCTCTGATGTATTAAATGAAATTTCTGAAAGGATAATTCGAATTAAAATAACTAAGAATGACATCATATCAACTCAAAAATTGAGCAAAAGGTATGGTATCAAGGTGCTAATGATAAAAAGAGGAAAGGAAACAATTCTGCCCTTCAAAAGAAACATCCTGTTGAAAAGGAATGATTTGTTGTTCATAATTGGCAGTGAGTTTGATAAAGATGTCATCAACGAAATATACAAATAACAAGGAACTAAAAGAGATAATATCGTCAGGCAGAGTCTCTTTGTTAATTAATCTTTTGAATGGTAGTTTAATTGCTTTGTTTAAAGATGTGTTATTAAACTGTCCCGGGATTTTCATTCTGATACCAGGTTTTATTCAGCTAAGAGGGAGCGTTTACAGCATCTTAACATCAAAAATTTCTTCTGAAATTGCTCTTGGTAGAATTAAGATTCGTAAAAATAAATTAAGCGATACTAAACCTCTTATAAAAGAATTATTCAAAGCAAACATCACTTCAATTGCTATAAGCACTCTTCTGGGTCTTGTGAGCTTTTTGTTGTTGCACTGTATTCTAAAAACAACTTATCCTCAGATTATTTCAATTGCCATTGTTGGTTCAGTCATCTCTTCCATAACTTTATCAATTTTAGTATATTTATTCATAATCAAAGTCATAAAGAAAGGTCTGGATTTAGATATAATAAGCGGTCCTATAATAACTTCATTCTCTGATTTAATAGGAACTTTCTGCTTATTTATCACTGCCTTACTTTTTACGCTTTAATCCAACAAAAATGAAACAAAAGCATTCGGAGCAAAAAAGGAATTGCAAAACTGGTTATTTGAATAGTTTTCTAATTTTGCTCATAACCTCTATAGTAAGTAGTTTGGGAGGATTGAGCTTTCAAGGCATAGAATCTTTGATTGCAACAGTTTTACCGATAATGATAATTTTTCCTTCATTAAACGATTTAATGGGAAATTTCGCTATAATTTTCTCATCAAAATTCACCACTTGGCTTTATGAGGGCAAGATTAGAGAACATTACGCTTTTGATAATTCTAACATGAAAAAACTGCTAAAAGAGATAGCTTTTGCCGGATTTCAGTTTTCCACAATCATTTCGTTATTTGGGATTGTCATTGCCGGGGTGAATGAACTCAAGTTTAACATAATATTAGCCCTAAAAGTCTTTGTGATTTGCACCATTGTGGTTCAAATAATGATTATCTTTTTATTTCTCTTAATTACGATAGTAGGGATGATTCTGTTTAACAAAAATAAAAGCCCTGATGATGTTCTCATTCCTTTGTCTACTTCTGTGGCTGATTTTTTAACAATGATTTATACGACTGCTTTTGTCCTGTTGCTTTTTAAATGATTTAAAAGCTTTGAACTTAAAATTAAATAAAATTTAAAAAGCATCGCAAATTTATACTTCAAGGAATGAAAAACAAAATTGTTAAAACTGCTAAAAATCGAAAACTTTCTAAAGAGGAGAAACATAAAAGAAAACTGCAAATTATTTGGGGAATATTCATTTCAATGATATTTATTGTGGGTTCATTAAGTTATCTGGCAATGGATACTAATAATAATAATTTAAATTCTTTCGAATTCAACGGTTACACATTTCAGTACTTACAGAATCAGATAACAACTACCATCAATGATGCGACCTTAAAATTCTTTACCACGCCTTTTGATGCTCAGAAATTCAATATCTCAATTCAATCGCTTATTGAAATATCAAACGCAAAAAAGGTTACAATTAGCGTGGATCCCGACTCAAAATACAGAAGTACTATTGGAATGGCAAGTTTTTATCTGCAAACAGATTTTTTAAGCATAGGTAAAAATGCCGAATTTGCAGCCATTAAAGAGAACTCTATCAATTATTCTATAGTTACATGCAAGAATGGATCCAACGAAAATTTTGTTATTGAGATGATTGATGGCAATGAAACTAAAATTGAAAGAGATTCAAACTGTCTCAGACTCATTTCAAATCAACCTTACGGTCATCTTATCTTAAGAGATGCGCTCGCTTACAGGTTGTATGGAATTGTAAAGGATTAAATTAACTTTGAAAATTTGGGAAACAATAAAAACCAGAACGGGTGATTCTCTTGAAGAAAAAAACAGAGCTTTCTGAAAATGAAAACAGGGCAAAAAAAACAGAAGGGGGATTAGAGACGAGTGCAAATAACAAAAAAGAGATTAGTAAAACAGATTACAAAGAAAAGGATATCTCCAAAGGCAAAAAAAACGAAAACGAAAAATCCGGAAAAAAATCAAAAAAGAATCTGGCATTTAAGATTACTGGTTTAATAATTCTTATTGGGATTTTTATACTGTTTTTCATGCTTTCGAAACCTGCTGTTCAAGAAAAAAATGATTTAATTAACAACTCTTTTAAACCAGAGAGCTATAAATATAACGGATTTTTATTCCAAAAAGGAATGTATGCGTGGTATAGCAAAATCAGAGTAGGTGATCTCGTTTACGATGTGTCGTTTGTCTACGGTCCAAAGGAAGTAGATGATATTCCTGTTTTAGGGGAAGTTAATGATTTGATTTTAAAAGCCAAGGAGATTTATATAACAACTGAACCGGATTATCCTTCAAGGATTGGAAAAGCTCAGGTTGAGATATCCAAGATAACCAGTCCAAGAACGAGCAGTTTTGGGATTCTGAATATACCAACGATTAATACAGTAACATACATTCCGGAAGAAATCAAAGGTAAAGTAGGTTACCCCGAGATTACTTGCAAAAATGCAAGTGCAAATAAATCAGTGATTTACTTAAAAATCGGCTCAGAAACCAAGATATACAATAAAAGTTACTGTGTAGTCGTAGAGGGTTCCAACGATGAAGATGTTGTGCGTGCTGCAGACAGATTAATTTATAATTTATTAGGTATAATTAAATAGACATCATAAAAATTAAAAGTCACAAAAGAGTGTAAAAAATGTTATTGTTGGGAGTTGTTGGCAAACCTAATGTTGGAAAGAGCACTTTCTTTAAGGCATGCACATTAGCAAGTGCAGAGACAGGAAATTATCCCTTCGTGACTATCAAACCAAATAGAGGGATTGGATATGTTAAAGTGAAATGTGCTGATGAATTTTTCAATGTGCAGTGCAATCCCAGAGAAGGTTATTGCATAAATCACAATAGATTTGTGCCTGTTGAGATGATTGATGTTGCCGGATTAGTTCCTGGCGCTTATGAAGGCAAAGGGATGGGCAATCAGTTCTTAGACGATTTAAGGCAGGCAGATGTTCTTATTCATGTAATTGATTCTTCAGGTTCAACCAATGAAAAAGGCGAACCGGTTCAACCGTTCAGTTATGACCCTGCTGAGGACATAAAATTTTTAGATCAAGAACTTGATATGTGGTTTTATCAAATCTTTATGAAGGTTTGGAACAGATTTTCAAGGCAAGTTTCTCAAGAGCATTTAAATCCAATTAAAGCCATCACTAAACAATTCACCGGATTAAACGCATCTGAGGAACAAGTAAAAGAATGTTTTCAGGAACTCAACCTAAGCGAAGACATACACAGATGGGAAGAGAAGACTTTGATGAAATTTGTATCTTTGCTAAGAAAAAAAACTAAACCCATAATCGTTGCCGCAAACAAAATAGATGTTCCTAGGTCAGAAGAAAACGTCAAAAGATTAAAACAATTGTTTAAAGATTATGAGATAATTCCTATATCTGCAGAGAGCGAGTTGGCTTTAAAAGAAGCCAGTCAAAAAGGTTTAATAGAATACATTCCCGGAGAAAATGATTTTAAGATAATCCGGCCGGAAAAACTTAATGAAAAACAATTAAAAGCTTTGGAATTCATCAAAAAAAATGTTTTAGATAAATTTGGTTCTACGGGAGTTCAAGATGTCATTAACAAAGCTGTATTTGATATTGGCAAATACATTTATGTCTTTCCAGGAGGAGTGAACAAACTCACAGATCAACACGGAAATATTCTACCGGATTGTTTCTTAATCCCTAAAAACAGCACGGCATTGGATTTCGCTTACAAGATACACAGCGATTTAGGAGATAATTTCATAAAAGCCATTGATGTTAAAAGTAAAAAGATCGTGGGAAAGGACCATGTTTTGAACAACGGAGATGTTATTGAGATTGTTTATAAAAAATAAATTAAACAATAATTAAAATAATTAATTGGCGTTATTATTAAATCCTGAACAATAATGATTATAAGCTATAGACTGATCCAGATTAATATTATTTTTACTAAACGTAAAATAAATGCTTAAAATCAGTAAAATAAATAAATGGAAAATTATAAGCAAAGATTATGATTCCAGCAAATAAAATATTTAAAAGGTATGATATTCGCGGAATATATCCCGATGAAATTAATGGGGAAATTGCATCTGGGATTGCGAAGGCTTTTGTTATATTTATCAAAGAAAAGTTTGGGATAGATAAACCCATAATAAGTGTTGGTCGGGATGGTAGGAACAGCTCGCCTGAGATTTATGACGCGGTGTGCAATTCTTTAATCGTTTCTGGAGCGATTGTAAAATCCCTGGGAATCGTAACCACGCCTTTGACATATTTTTCTTCAGTCATAGGAAAATCTGAATTCAGCATAATGGTCACAGCATCTCACAATCCAGGGATTTATAACGGTTTAAAGTTCTCTAAAGGAGTCATGCCCATATTCTTTGAGAATGGTTTAAATGATGTCTTAAAGATTTTCCTGCAAGGCAAAAAAATTAAAGGAATTGGAGACATCGAAATGGTCAATATTCTCAACGATTACAAGAGATACATTCTAAGCAAATTCATGTTTTCAGGAAACAGGAAATTTGTAGTGGATGCGGGAAACGGTGTGAGTGGGAAGGTTTTTGAGAGTGTTGCAAAGGACTTAAACCTAAATTATGTTCCGCTCTTTTTTGAGATTGATGGAGATTTTCCAAACCATGAAGCAAATCCTATGAAAAAAGAAACTTTAACTGCCCTAAAAGATAAAGTAATCAGTGAAAATGCTGATTTTGGTGTGGCTTTTGACGGTGACGGGGACCGATTCGGTTTAGTTGATGAAAATGGAATCTTTAGGACAATGGATGAAATAATTGCGCTGTTAGCAGATTATGAATCCAATGAGAAAAAAGGGACTTTTTTTATTGATTTAAGATGCAGTAAGTTTGTTAGTGAAATTATTGAATCTAAAGGCGGAACTATCGTCAAACTGCCTGTAGGAAACCCGTATTATAAGAAAAAACTCTTAGAAGACAGCAACGGCATTCTTGGAGCAGAGCTTTCCGGTCACATCATGTTTAAAGAGAATCATTGCATTGACGATGCGGTGTTCAATTTCCTGAAAGTTTTGGAAATATTTGAAAAAGATTCTCGCAAGATTTCAGAAATCCTGGAACATTATAAAAAATATCCAAAAATTCCTGAGATAAACTTCACCGTAGAAAATCCTGAAAGGGTTATCAACAAGATTAAAGAGGAATTCAAGGATTATAGTTTTGAAGAACTGGACGGGCTTACAGTTAAAAGCGACAACTGGTGGTTTAATATCAGAAGAAGCAACACAGAACCACTGATTAGATTGAATGCTGAAGCAAATCGGGAGAGCGAATTAAACGAATTGGTTGAAAAAATAAAAGATGTTGTCAGCAGGAATTAAAATTTAGACCGTAAGACTTAATTTATCGTAACAAAGGTTTTTGTGTTAATTCTGCGCAGGTAACAACTCTTTTAAACGAATCTACGCTTATTAAATATGTTGTTGAATTTATACTGCTAACATCACAAATATCCTCGGAATTCTTCGGAATGCGTGCAAAATGGCATAAGGGAGTCTGATTAACATCATATACATACAAATTCTCTAAATCAGCATTTGCATGGATTACAATAGTACCTTGCTGACAATAAGCAAAAAACAGATTTTCAGTAGTATCGCGACTTAAACCTCGAAGATATGCATGGAGTGCTATCGTTGCAAGGATTAGAGCTGAGATTCCTAAGAGAAACATACCTATTTTCAAAAAGTCTAAGCTGAATGTGTTAGGTTCCTTCAATTTCTTCATGTAGAAGGCATTTCTTTCAGATTTTATAAATCTTATCAAATATTAGAAAAATTTAAAACTATCAGTTGCAAATTAAATAACATGGAGAATCAAAAACTCGTTAAATATGTCAAGGAACAATTGGCGAAGAAAAAGGATGAGAAGGAGATTATTAAGAAGCTTGAAGAAACCGGTTGGGACTATGCTGACATTGTAGAAGCTCTCACAATTGTCAAGAAACAAATTAAACTCAAAAAGTTAATTTTTAGATATGTTTTATCAATAGCCATTGTAATTGCGGTTTTCATTGCCCTGCATTTCATAACAGATTATCTTAAAGAAGGAAGTAAGAATATTAAGACCAGTCAAATCATAAGCGTATTGAACTCCTCAGCAGAAACAGAATCTAACCATTCTGAGTTAATGATTCGAGAACTTTATGAAGAAGATTACAGCAAATTAATAAAAAGCGGATCTTACGTTTAATGCTGTAATTATTCACAAATTTATTCATATCTTGTTATGAAATGTCCTGTTTCTGTGATATAGATTGGGTTGCCTTCAGGGGAGTACCTAAACTCAAAGGAAAAATTTATTCTCTTTCCAACAGCTCCTGAAGGTATAGTGCAGAAAATCACTTTTTCTGATTCTTGTAACCAACGCCCAATTGGATCACAACTAAAACTTTGACCATTTGAATCAAACAGAAAGAGGTTTGCAGAAGACAAGTTCAATGACGGATTCAAGAGCCGCAATTTTAAAGTCCCGTTAGAATAAATTGTTAGCTCTTTGCATTGAAGAGTGCCAAACCAGTCACATTTTTCTGTGAAGAAATTTACTAAAGATACCGTGTTTCGCGTTATCATATCGTAAGAGATTAAGACTAAAACAAACAAAAATAAGACAATTGTGAGAACAATTATATTTTTCTTAAAAGTTTTTTTTGGATTTTTTTCCTTATGTTTATTTTGCTGTTTTTTGGATGGCTTTTTACTTTTGCCCTTAAGTTTAGTTTTTGAACTCATCAGATGTAACTGATTGATTTATTTTTATAAAATTTTTCTAAAAATTCCTTTAAAATTACGCAACAGCATACAAAATAAAATAACACAATTTTTTGGAAACGACTTTGAAAACTTTGCCAACCTTTGAAATTATTTCTTCTTCTGATATTTTAGGTTCAAGTTTTTTGTCACAATCATACTCTGAAACATACTCAATTTGATAAAAGCTTTCCATATCTTCCGGTTCTTTTGAAATTTCTTTAAGATATTTTCTTTGATCAATATCTGTGATAATAAAGCCATTGATTAAATCAAAAAGCACTTTAAACCTTCGATTGTTATCTTCCAAAGTCACATAAAGTCCCGGTACGAGCACTTCTTTAAGTTTTTTGTTAGCAATCAATTCCAAATCCTTTTTGGCAACTCTCGGTTTGATTAAAGGCAATTGTGCTTTTGCATCAATTACATTGTTTTCAAAATCGTCATCAAAATTGAATGCATTTCCTCCATGCTTTGTTTGTCTTATTCTTATTTTAACAAACAAGGGCCTATCTAAAATTCCTGAGACGATTGCCGTTCCTACCGGCAAGTTCCTTATCTCCTTCTCGCTTTCAGAATTCAATCCCTCCACTGAATTTGATATTGCTTTCAAATCATTCGGATTAGTAGTCTTCAAGATAATTTGCGTTGAACATTGTGATAATACATTTTTATCTACCCGAGCGGGTCTTTGAGAGACGATTGCTAATCCCAATCCAAACTTTCTACCTTCAGAAGCGATTGTGCGAATAATTTGAGAAGATTTTGCTTCGCCAAAACTTCGTTCAGGACAAAAGTTGTGCGCTTCCTCAATAACACAAAAGAAAGGAGGAACTTCATTCCTTTTTCTTAACAGAAAAAGGTCGGATAGAATCTTGTGGACAATTAATGTTTGCAGATCTAAGGAATAACCCTTGAGGTTTAGGATGCTACATATGCTTTTTTTGATTAGCTCGGAGTAAACAATTCCTTGCGTATCAAATAAGTCGGTAGTTTTAAGATACTTTAATTGCGAGATTAAACCAATTTTAGAAGAACCGGTTTCAGATTCAAGAGCCAAAATAATATCGTCAATCGTTGGTTCGTCTAAGGTTCTCAGAATATTATACAACATAACCTGCTGAGAAGAATTTAATTTCGCAGGAAACATGTTTACAAATTCTTCTGGCGAGAGGTTTTCCTTTAATCTCAGGGGTGCACAAGCTGGATTAACTTGAGGGTCGCCGTATTCTACAATTCTATCGGTGAAGCCAACAGGTTTAAGTCCAATCTTTTTAAGTTCATCTTCTGCATCGTAATTCGGCAGGCGCAGTGAAGAATATTCGCCATGAGGATCTATAATTAATAAAGGTATTTCCTTTCGGATAATTTCCTCAACAAGAACGCCCAGGGCATAAGATTTACCTGAACCCGATTTAGCAAGTATTGCTAAATGTTTTGTCAGAAGTTTATTTGTATCAAGACAAACAGGGATCTGTCTACCGTCTAGAAAGCCTAAGAACAGACCGTTTTTCTGAATTTCAATAATTTCACTTATGAAATCATCTGATGCTGTTAACACTTCTGTTTCGGGTTTAAATGGTTCCCTTGGAAGCTTAATTAAAGAATCCTTGTCTTTGAATCCCAGCACAATACAATCAGCAACAGTCTTCTCATTATCCCTATTAAGTTCAATAACTTGGCACAAACAATAATGACCGTTCTCATTGTAAACTTGAACATAGTCAAACTTCCTGATTTTCCCTTTAACAAGAAACTTAAACTCCTTTGTATTCGCTGTTCCAATGATTTTGCCCACAATCATATTAAACCCGATTTTAAGAAAATAAGTCCTACAGTTTTTTAAAGATATTTATTCCTGAAAATATAAAAACTAGAAAAGTTAGGATTAAAACAACAATTGATTCAACAATTGAAGAATCAAGGAAAAACAAAAACAGCGAAATATTAAACAAGGCCAATGAGAATAAAAGGAACATTAAGGACAAGTGGTCTGACCTTGATTTTAAAGCCAAAACTTTATAAGAGAGCCTAAGATAAAGAAGATACATCAACGGATTCAGATAAAGTGTCCATTTAAGATTTAAAAGAAATTTAACATAAAACGAGATGATTATGTAAACCAGATTAAAAAAGAGGATGCAAAGCATAGTCATTGAGAAATGCGTTTCAAAAATTTCTGGATAAGTCTCTTTTTTCTGGGGATTCATTTTTAGTTTTTAATTTGAAAATTAAGCCCAAATTTTTATAAAAGTGTCCTTTTTTGTTATTTTTCTCAAGCATCTCTTCATACTTCTCTCCAAGAAGAAACTGCGATATCCTAAAAAAATCTTGCGAAAGCTTATGATTCCTATATAAGTAAACTAAAGGATGTTTAAGTAATTCTGATTTTTGTATTTGATTGCTGAAAGCAATTTCCCCAAGTATTTTATAATCTGAGATTTCTTTAAGCGCTTTAATTGAAATCTCTGGGTCCAAAAAACCCATTTTATTAAGAATCAAACCTAAGACTTTGTTTTGATTACTTTCTGAAAATTTCAAGACCCTAAGCGTATTTACTAAAGAGTTAACTGTGGGTTCTGAAACACCTACGGAAAAGTTGGAACATGAAATTGCGACTTGCGTATCCTGCGCTAAAGAGGGAGAGGTGTCTAAAATCATATAATCAAAGTACGCTTTTAAGGAATCTATTAGAACTGGCAGTTTTAAGACAAATTGTTTATCAGGAACTTCTTCGCCAGAGTTGAAAATAACCTTCAAACCACTAGGATGAACATACACAATATCTCTTTCCAAAGCAAGTCCCTTCAAGTATTGATTCAAATGAACTTCAGGGAAAATTTTGCCCAGCATTAGATTTAAAGATGGAGCGGAAAGATTACAGTCTATAAGCAAGGTCTGATAGTTGCTCTTTGCTAATGCAGTAGCTAAATTTAAAGAGATTATACTTTTACCAACTCCGCCCTTCCCTGAAAGCACTGAAACTACATTACCCATCATTTCTCATTCCAAACCAAAATATGTTGACTTTAAATAAGAAACAAAATCTTTCAATTGCTTATATTGTTCTGTAACTGAATCTATAGTAATTTCTTCTACAATTGAATCATCAAGAACAGTAGTCATTTTCAGTTGTCTTCTAAATTCATTCTCAGATTTAAATTCTGCTCGGGAAAGTTTTCTTATTTTTTTATACAATTCAATCATCTCAAGAATTCTTTCATCAGTTGGATAGAGCTTAGCAACAAGGGCTATCATTTGTAAAGGTTGTTGAGGGAAATCCTCAATTTTTCCTTGTTTTTTAGCCAATTCCAGAAGCATTATCCAAACTTTGTCAAGGAGAACACCTATCCTGTAGATGATATTCTTCAAAATGTCTGATGTTCTTGTGTATTTCAAACTAACATACACAAGGTGTTCCACCTTAAGCAATTCTCTTACAGTACCAGCAACATACGGTTTCATTTTCTCATCACTATTGGTTCGATTTTTTTAATGAAAGCTTTTGCAAAATTCAAATATTCTTTAATTTTATTTGGTGTCAGGGTCTTAACCCTGTAGTCTGAAAGGAATATTAAAAATTTGTCATCCTTTCTAAGTTCTAAAGATGTACGGTCATGCCAATCCAAAATTTCTTTGAGTTCGGAAAATGTCAGCAAAAAGGTTCTGTCGAGGTTGTATCTTACAGCGACTTGTGTTTTAAAGATGTAAAATTTTGAATCAAAACTATTTCCATAATAAGGGATCCTTTTGTAATAATACTCGAATTCTAAAATTGAATCGATTGCAAACTTTAAACAATGATACAAACTTTCTACTGCACTTAACAACAGTTTTGGTTCTTTTATAAGAGGATAACTGACATAAACAATATGGTCCGCTGTACTCAAAGCTTTCTTTGCGGAATTGATACTTTTGATATAATCAAGTTCGGTTTTCATATAATCTGATTTTTTATGCACTTTTAGAAGTGCAAAATACAAAAAGTGGATTTACTTTTCTTTTTGTTTGAGTTTCAAGATAGCTTCAGCAAGGTCGCCATCTGAATTCAAGAGTGCATCCCTGGCTTCATTTTCAGAACATCCTGTTTGATTCATAACAACTTCAATGTCCTCTTGAGATATCTCGGGGGTTACAGAATCTTGCTCTTCAATAGTTTCCCCAGTAACCTGATAAGTCTTCTGTCCCATAAGATTGACTACAACCACTGACGGCTCATTAATAATTAGTCTTTTTCCATCAAGGACAAAAATGACTTGCTTACAATCCAATGGTTGTTGCTGTATTCCCATCCTTTTCATCATCTGTTGAACTGCTCTAGAATTTAAATTTGGCATCATTTTAGATTACACCCAACCATCTAATCCCTAAATTATTTAATACCAATACCAAAAGAATCAACAAAATTGCTAGTACAATCACCATTCCTGGAGATATCTGAAAGTTACTTTTAAATTCATCATTATATCTAATTAATCCCCCCATGGACATTGGAACTCTAATTTGATCTTTCTTTGCCATTTTAATATATAGAATACTTCCTAATTTAATAATTTTTCTTTACAGATACGGACAAACTTATTTTAAACAAAAATGGAATTAAAAATGTCGTTAAAAAATTGTTATGATGGTATCTAAAAAATTGTTATAATAAGAGCGATGTAACAAAAAGCTTTAATAATTCCAAGATTACTCAGAAACTGTTCTTTGCATGCCAGGGTCGCATAATCCGGTAGTGCGGCTGGCTCGAGACCAGCTGGGCTTTT
>CAYLQM010000017.1:1977-19171 GCA_964386095.1 uncultured Methanosarcinales archaeon | reverse complement strand
TGAGACACATTTTGAAGTGTTGTTTGATCTGCCTGAAAATGCGTTTTTCGGTAACCTCCTCTCAGAAGAAGGTTCTCAGCAATATACGAGAATTCATTTCTTACTAAAGGTTCATTAAATTTCCTAACTGGTTTTAACCATAATCTAAATGGAAAGTAATAAGTTCTTCCAGACATTTTAAAAGTTACTGATTTCCAAGGACCAAGATTTATTGCATTTTCTATTGCTTCTTTTTTAATAACTTGATAAAGATTATGTGCTCTTGCCCCATACAAAAAAGAGATGTAATCCCCTTCATTAATTTCAGAGAAGGTCCAAAGTCCATTTATGCTATTCGTAAACCCAGCTAAAGCATATCTCATACATAATTCCAAATTCTCTCTGTTTGATAGGGAAACTACAAAATAACTTGTTTTTCTTTCCATGATTATTTTACCCTTATCTCTTTTATATTAGTTGATCCACACTTTTTACATTTTAAATTCAAGCTTTCTACTAAATTTATTTCTTGACTTTTATCTTTTGCATCCTGAATTATTTCAACAAACCATTCTTCTTCAAATCCTTTTGTATTTCCACAATCTTGACATTCCCAAAATCTACTCAAGCTTTTTCTAAATAAAATTGTTGGGTTTCCCATTTTAACACATCTTAAAGTTCAATTTTTCAATATCATTAAAATCTGTCTTCTTATATTGTTTTATAAAAAGTTCAGCAAACAAGTTATCATACTCCAAGTTCCGCTTTAAGTATTCGATGATTTTATCTTTATCTGTACTGTTAAGAAGAGTAGTGTCAAATAAAAAATGAATTAGCTGAGTATTCGTAAACCTTGCTAACTGGAAAATTTCCTCAAAAATCTCGAAAGATTTTGGATGTTCTCTTAAAAATTCCGCTAAATCCTTTGCATCCCACTTATCTTTTTCTGATAGTTCCTTAATTTCCTCTAAGTACTTATCTGTCTTAAAATGAGGCTCCTTAAACTCCTCCTGCAAAAACTCAAAAAATGAGATATTTGAAGCAAATTCTAAATAGTCATGGGTATAATCTGCTACCATGTATATTACATCAACTAAGTTGTTTATAAATATGTTGAAAATTAGTATCTGTGAACACAAGAGTATATTAACTTAGTTTTGAGCATCTTCGTGATTTCTCAGATCCATTTTGTTTAGGGCAAAGAACATCGATTTAACACAAACCATACACCAAAAAATATATATCTTAAAAGTTGTTAAAAAATGATGTGAAGCGCAAACTAATACAATTAGGAGATTCAAGCTTTGCAATTACTTTGCCAAATCATTGGATAAAAGAGAATAGGCTATCAAAAGCTGATGAGGTTAAACTAACTATCTGCAACAACGAGATAATCATCTCGAACAAAGATAAAAAAGAAATTAAAACAGTTACTCTTGATCTAAGAGGCAAATCAAAGAAATTCTGCTGGTTTTCAATTTCAACTCAGTATATGAAAGGTATTGAAGAGCTTGAAATTCTGTGCGACAAGGACAATATTGAAGCAGTTAAACAGATTGTAGATTTTCTCGTCGGAGCTGTAATTATATCAGAAAACAATTATGAACTTAATGTGGAATGTATCAGCGAACCTAATGAAAATCTGAAAGAGAAAGTGTTAAACAAACTCATCTTTAAGATGAGAAACCTTGTTGAAGAAGCAGTAACAGAACTGCTGGCCAAAGGTTCTTATGAACAATTCAAAGAAAAGGATCACGAATTAAACAGGCTTTTCTTTTATTGTATAAGAGCGCTGAGGAAACAAAACAAGATTGATAATCAAGACGTTTTGTTGATTCAAAGTTTTGAGAACATAATGGATGCTTTTGAAGAGGTGGTCAAGGAAAACATTAACAGTGAAAAGCTCAAAGATTTTAAGACTTTGTTCAAAAAATTAACAGACATTTATTTTAATCCATCAAAAAAAGGTGATTTGTTTGGCATTTATGAATTTGCCAGCGAATTGAAGAACAAGTGCAAGAATAAAGCAATGAAATCCGTGTTTAATTCAGTAAAAAGAACTATTGAAATAATCACTCCTGCGTTAAATTAATTTTATTTTCGTTATCTGCTTCTGACAATTCTTCTGCTGAAGATATCATTTCTTGCACATCTCTTAATTTCTGTTTCAAATCCTTGCGATCTTTAAACTTGTTCTTGAATTCAGTTTCATCTATATCAAAGTAATCAAAGAATTTTTTAGTTAAAGTCACTGTAAATGTTCTACCTGATTTGCTCTTTTTAACAAAACCTAATTTCTCTAATTGAGATATGTGATCGTAAGCTTTGTTGTTCCTCAATTTAATTATTTCAGATTGTTCAACTGGAGCCAGAATTGCAATGACCGATAAGGTCTCAATCAATGATTTTGGCAAACTAATATCATCAACAATCTTACGGACTAATTCCGAATAAGGTTCCCTGACCGTAAGAAAAGCCTGCTCATTAAGAATAGTCAATTTTAAAAAGCCATCTTGGAAAGCAATTTTTTGTTGCAGTTCAGACAAGTACTTTTCCAAGTCTTTAAGTTTTATTCCGACAAGGCGCGAAAGTTTAGAAAACTTGACCGGTTTACCATACATGAAAAGTATTGCTCCAATTCTGTTCAGAATCTTGTTGGTTTCCATTTTCATTTAGCTTTAGATTTTGTCCGTTTAACTAACACGAGTTTAGAACCCTGTTCAACAATTAGACCCTTTTTCTTCAAATTAGTTACAACATCCCAAAAAGATTTTGAAGGCAACCCGATATCTTTTTCAAGTTCAGGAACCGTTTTCGGTCCAGTTCTCAAAGACAGATATAACATGTTTTCAATTAACACTGATTGATTGTTGTATAGGATTTTGTTTTGTTCATTGACCACCCTAACAGTTTTATCCCAAGAATGCAATTTGATTATCAAATCGTTTAAGATATCAGTTAAACCTTTGGCTGTGAACATAAACTCCTCTGGATCAGTAATTTCAATATGCGCAGGCAGGAACTCAAAACAAAAGTAGATTAAATGAGTTTGCTTTTGGAACAACATCTCAACCTCAGAAAATGTTGAAAAGAAATTATCTTTTTCTTCAGGGTCTTCAATCTCATAAGAGACTATTTCTACGCCCTCAATCTTTTTCGCGTTTAATATATGCTCTTCAAGTTTTTGAACAAGATAATCCTTAGGTTTGCCTAACATCTCCAACAAGATTCTTGCTTTTATCCAATCATCAGACAATTTTTGCCTCACTTCTTTATCCTTCAACAATCGCTTGGATATCATTTAACACATCCTCCATCAATTAAACAGGAATTTGTTATGTTCTTTTTTAAAGCTTTTGATAAAAGCAACAAGCTGAATTTAAAGCATTGATATTAAACATCTAAGTTTATTAATTCATACTTCTCGGAGCCAAGTTTCAAACTTGCTGCATATTTTGTTGGCAAACTTTTGTTGGCCAAGTTTATCAATAAAAATTTATAACGAGTTGCTTTAGTGATTAAATCTAAACTGGCTTTGTCAATGGATACGGGATCATTGCTAACTAAAAAACCAATATCTTCAACAATGGGTCTCTGTTTTTTGCCCACGCAATCACATTCTTTGGTTATATTGACTAAAGCATTAACATAAATCAATCTTGAATTCAAGTATTCGATTATGGCCTTGGAATAATCAATTATCTTTTTCTGAAGCAAACTACTTGTTGAACTAAGCCAAGGTATTTTAACAGCACCAACAGGACAAACTGCAATGCACATTGCACAACCAGTGCATTTCTCACCATTAATCTCTGCTTTCCCGTTTTGCAATGTAATCGCATCTGAACCGCAGTGCTGGACGCATGTCCCGCACCCAATACATTTTGATTTTGAAACCTTGGGACTCACATTCGCATGCATATGGAGTTTTCCTGCCCGACTGCCTAAACCCATTCCCAAGTTCTTAAATGCGCCGCCATATCCTGCCATAATATGCCCCTTAAAATGTGTGAGCACAATTAAAGAGTCGTATCTTTCCAACCCTTTTCCAACTTTTGCTTTGTCGATTATTCCGTTAGTTATTGCTAAAGTAAGCGTTTCCTCGCCAAGCTCCCCATCAAGTATGTCAATGTCTGCGAAACCGAAACCGTGTTCTTTTGCTAAAGCCACGTGCTTTGTTCGGGTTGTCCGTTCTCCCCTGTAAAGAACATTGCATTCAACTAAAGAAAGTCTTTCCAGGCCTTTCTTTTTACTTTTTATAAAATCATAAATCTTCCTTGCAATTTCTGGTTTTAAATAAGTCTCGCTGCCTTTCTCTCCAAAATGAAGTTTTATGCCTATTCTTTTACCTAATTTAGTTAAATCAAGCTTTTTTAGAACTTTATCAAGCTCCTTAGAAAAATAGACTTTACTCATTCTATTCCGCCTGAGATTTTAACAATTCGATTGAAATGGGTCCCCGGGGACTCGAACCCCGGACCTCTGCCGTGTGAAGGCAACGTCATAGCCACTAGACTAGGGACCCCTTATTATGTTGAAGAAATGTTGAAATTTAAAAAGTTTTATTTTTTAATTGAAAATAAGTGAAATTACAGAGAAGATATCAATGAAATTTCAAAAAGATGTTAGTTTTGAGAAAAATAGTTGATAAATACAGAGCTAATTTTTAGAGTTAGATGTCGAAAACTTTATAAGGAAAACGCTTATTCGATTTTTATATAGGTGGGGGTGCCGGAGCCTGGTCAAACGGGACGGGCTTAGGTCAGTCGCGGGGTGTTATGAGCTTTTCGCTATGACTGGAAGACACCCGTTGGCATAGCGCCTACTTGGGTTCAAATCCCAACCCCCACATCAATCATTAAAATGAGATATGTTCTCGCATACGTTGGAAAAATAAAACAACCTTTTAAACAATTATTGAACGAATATAAAAAAAGGCTCCCTTTAGAAGAGGCTTGTTTTGATAACAGAAAGGAACTAAGCAAATTCTTAGAGAGCAAAACATATTATCTCTTAGATGAAAAAGGAAATGAATTTGATTCAATAAGCTTCGCTAAGTTTATATCAAACATTAATGAAAAAGTTATCTTTGTTGTGGGGGATGAAGACGGGTTTGACAACGATGTTAAGAAGAACGCGAAATTAACAATTTCATTATCAAAAATGACCTTGCCTCACGACCTTGCAAAAATCGTTCTATTAGAACAGATATACCGATCAGAAACAATAATTAAAAACAAGAAATATCACAGATGAGAATTATTTCGTTCTTTTCCACACTGTGCCTAAAGGCGTGTCTGCTAATTCTATGCCCTGTTTTCTGAGCTGTTCTCGGATGCTATCTGCGAGCTCCCAGTGTTTATTTTTTCTTGCCATTTCTCTCTTCAAAATCAGATTCATTGTTTCTTCAGAAAGAGAATCTTCTTTAATTTCAAAATCAAAGACTGACAACACTGAATCAAAGTATCTTAAAGCTTCCAAAGTTAACTTGGCTTCGGCTGAAGACAAATCTTTAGTTTTGTTAACATAAGAAATAAACTCAAATACTTTAGTTAAAGCTTTTGGCGTATCAAGATTTTCACTCAAAAATTCGTCAAACGAATCTTTGAACTCCTCAATTTTTTTAGCAAACTCCTCTCTGGTACTTTTTTCCTTTGACCTGTTTTTTATTACATTAAGAACAAAAACAAAATTATCAAACCGTTTAATAGTATTTTCTGCCGCATCCATGGTTTTTAAAGTGAAGTTTAATTGCTGCCTATAATGCGAAGATAAACAAAGATACCTAAAAGCCCTTGGAGAATACCCTTTGTTTAGAATATCTCTCAGAGTATAAAAATTGCCTAAACTCTTTGACATTTTCTTGCCATCAACAAACAAATGCTCGCAATGCACCCAATATTTAACAAAAGGTTTATTGACTACACTCTCGGTCTGGGCAATTTCATTAGTGTGGTGAGGAAAGATTAAATCTACAGCACCTGTATGTATATCAATCGTTTCAAACAACTTAAGATTAATTGCTCCATTTTCGAAAATATCAGTTAAATATTTGGAACTCATCACAGAACATTCGATATGCCAACCGGGCCTGCCTTTGCCCCATGGCGATTCCCAAAAGACGTCACCATCATCTGAAACATAAGCTTTCCACAATGCAAAATCTCTTGGGTCTTCCTTATCATACTCGTCATCTAAACGGCCTTGAGCGTTTTCTTTGAGCGTTGATAAATCTAAATTTGCTAATTTGCCATAATCTTTAAAGGTTGATATGTCAAAATAGACATTGCCGTTAACCACATAAGCATGCTTGTTTTCAATAATTTTCTCAATAAATGCAATAATTTCAGGGATTGTTTCTGTAGCCCTGGGATAAACTTCTACTAATTCTATGTTAAGCATCTTTAGGTCTTCAAAAAAATATTTTGCAAACATATCGGTATATTCTCGCAAGGGCATGCCCTTCTCTCTCGAGGATTTTATAGTTTTATCATCAACATCGGTTAAATTCATTACGTGTTTGATCCTATAACCGAAATGTTTCAGAGTTTTTCTCAAAACATCAACAAAAACGAAATATCTTAGATTACCTATGTGAGCAAAGTTGTAAATCGTGGGACCGCAACTATAGATCCTAAACAAAGAATCTTTGATCGGCTTAAGTTCTTCAATATGTTTGCTCAGGGTGTTATACAATTTTATTTTTTTAGGTTTAGAGTTCATTTTACGAAGCCCCCTTAACATAAAATTAAAGAACTAGCAACAACAAGTGCAGGTTTCGAAGGTTTTGATTAAAAAAAACATGTGGATTAAAAAAGAGAAATGATATAAAAATGTTTTGGAAAGAAACATATTAGAACAATAAGTTTTTATGAACCTGATTTAAAAAACTGTAATTTTTAAATAAAACATAAAAGAAAACAAATATAAAAATAAAACAATTAATTCTTAAAATGAAATTTAGAACTTATGTTTTGGACAAGTTTCAAGAAGAAGCAATTGAAGCGATTGATAGGAATCATTCTGTAGTTGTTTCTGCACCTACCGGCACAGGAAAAACCTTGATTGCTGATTATCTTATAGATAAGTATATAAATACAGGCAAGGTTATTATTTATACGAGCCCAATAAAAGCATTATCAAATCAAAAGTATAAACAATTCTGTGAAGCGTATGGCGAAGACAAAATAGGTCTATTAACAGGAGACTTTGTTTTTAATCCAGAAGCCCCTATTTTGATTATGACTACCGAAGTTTATAGAAATATGTTAGTCACAGGTGACGAATTTGTCAAAACAATTTCTTATGTAATCTTTGATGAAATCCATTATATTAATGATTTGGAAAGAGGTACTGTATGGGAGGAGTCCATAATTTTTTCTCCAGATACCCTTAGATTTCTCTGTTTAAGTGCAACTATTCCCAATGCTAAGCAATTCGCAAGATGGATTCAGGAAATTAAAAATCATAAAGTTGAAATTGTTAAGCACAGTAAACGAGCTGTCCCGTTAAAACATTTCGTATATGAAAAAGCTTTAGGGATTGTAACTTTAAACGAATTAAAACAGTTCGTAAGAAGCAATCCGCTTCTTTCACAGAGAGCGCGAAACAAGAAACAGCGGAAGAGATTTATGAACCTGCCTGCTGCGGACCACATTGATTTGATAACTGATGTCATGGAAGAAGGCTTCTTACCAATAATTTATTTTACATTCTCAAGAAAGGATTGCGAAAGGAAAGCTGAGCAAATCTATCAGAGGTTTGACTTTACCAATAATGAGGAGAAAGAAAGGATTATATCAATTTTCAATAAACAGATAAATAAATTCCCTTCAATAAAAGAACTTTTTTCTGTAAATAAGTTAAGAAGAATAGTAAAGAAGGGTATTGCATACCATCATGCCGGATTGTTACCCGCTCTAAAAGAAATTGTTGAAGAACTGTTTTCAAAAGGATTAATCAAAGTTCTGTATGCCACTGAAACTTTTGCAGTAGGAATAAACATGCCTGCGAAGAGTGTAGCTTTTGATAGTTTAGAAAAGTACGATGGACGAAACTTCAGATACTTAACCTCGAAAGAATATTGGCAAATGGCTGGCAGAGCCGGTAGGAGGGGCATTGATAAAGAAGGTTGGGCTATTGCGCTTGTTGATATAAGATTCGCGGACTTTGACAAAATCGAGTATATCACTTCAGGGGATAAAGAACCCCTTCTTTCGAGATTTTATATTACGGATAACTTAATACTTAACTTAATAACTCACTACAACGAAGAGCAAATCAAAGAAATCTTGAAAAAGAGCTTTTATTATTTTCTTAAAAAAGAGGAAGATACTGCTATTAGAATTTGGTCGAGATTTAGGAATAGAGTCAAAAAGCTTACTTTTTTAGGTTATATTGAAAAGGATGGAAAAACACTAACGGAAAAAGGTAGATTTGCATCAAGAATTTATGACCACGAAATCGAAATAACCGAGATTTTCAAAACAGAGATTTTCAAAAAGCTGGAAGAATCTGAAATAATTGCATTAATTACTGCAATAATCTACGATAGAAAGATAGACAGGGAGCATTTTAAAATATACAAGGATAAAAAGAGGTACAACAGAATATTAAATATTGTAAGAAAAGAAAGCAGCATTCTTTTCAGAAAGTTAAACAGGCAGAATCTATTGAGATTAATGAGGCTCGCTATTGAATGGAGCGAAGGCAAGGAGTTCAACGAGATAATTAAATTAACAAGCATGAAAGAAGGAGACTTAATCAGAATGTTTAGGCAAGTAGCAGACTTCTTAAATCAAGCTAGAAAAAGTTCAGACAACTGGGAGATTGATAAAGTTGCTGAGAATTGCATTGCAAGGATAAAAAGAGATATTGTCAATGTCCTGTAAAATTGTGGGAGTGAAATGACAATGTGTTTTTCAGCAACACCGAAAGATTTAAATATGACTTTCATTTATCCGTTGAATTAAAGTTGACTTTGTTGAGTTAAAGTTAACAAGAGGTGAAAAAATGGGTATCAAAATTCTTGGGCCACGAGTTCTAATAAAGCCGGTTAAAAAACAAGATAAAACCAAGGGAGGAATCTATCTCCCTGAGACTGCTAATGAGAACCGTAAAGAAGGCATAGTTGTTGGAGTTGGATACTATGACGATAAAGAACATGAAGGCAAAGAGTTCCCTGTGAAAAAGGGCGATCACGTGATTTATGGAGGTTATAGCGATAAAGAAATTGAGATTGATGGTGAGAAGCATATAATCGTTGATGTTAAAGATGTTCTTGCTATAATCAATTAAAAAATTAAATGAGGTGAAAAACATGGCTGGTAAAAAAATCATATTTAACGAAGAAGCTCGAAAAGCGTTAATTCGAGGATTGGATAAACTGGCAGATACTGTCAAAGTTACTTTAGGTCCAAAAGGAAGATACGTTGTGTTAGATAAGGGATTCGGGTCTCCGATAATTACCAATGATGGAGTCACTATCGCTAAAGAAATTGAACTTGCTGATAAAGCAGAGAATGTGGGTGCGCAGTTAATCAAAGAAGTATCCACAAAAACTCAGGATGTAGCTGGTGATGGTACGACTACTGCTGCGGTTTTGGCTCAAGCGATTGTCAAAGAGGGTATTAAAAACATCACTGCTGGCGCAAACCCCATAAGCGTAAGACGGGGTATTGAAAAAGCCACTAAAAAGACTGTCGAATATATCAAAAAAGTTAGCAAAGACGTTAAAGAGAAAATCTTACAAGTTGCAACAATTTCTGCAAATAACGATGAAGAAATTGGCAAATTAATTGCTAAAGCCATGGGCAAAGTCGGACACAAAGGAGTGATTACTGTCGAGGAAGCTAAAGCTTTAGAAACCAGTTTAGAGGTTGTCGAAGGCATGCAGTTTGATAGAGGGTTTATCTCCCCATATATGGCAACCGATTCTGAGAACATGGAAGCTGTGTTAGAAGACCCCTTCATTCTAATCACCGACAAGAAAGTTAGCGCGGTTAAAGATATTGTAAAAATTCTTGAAGCTGTTGCTCAACAAGGTAA
Organism: uncultured Methanosarcinales archaeon; assembly: GCA_964386095.1. Classification (GTDB taxonomy): domain Archaea; phylum Nanobdellota; class Nanobdellia; order Woesearchaeales; family JASKKU01; genus JASKKU01. The sequence continues at coordinate 9,145 of CAYLQM010000017.1, read as the reverse complement.
ACCGTTGTTGATGATTGTTGATGACCTTGAAGGAGAAGCTCTTGCAACCATAATTCTAAACCTATTAAGAGGCACAATAAAGGTTGTAGCTGTCAAAGCGCCAAGCTTTGGCGATGAGAGAAAACAAATGCTCGAAGATATTGCCATATTAACCGGCGGAAAAGTTATCAGCGAGGAAAAGGGTATGAAATTAGAGAATACCACACTCGATTTATTGGGCAAAGCTGAAAAGGTCAGAATTGATAAAGACAAAACAACAATTATTGGAGGAAAAGGCAACAAACAAGAGATTGAAGAAAGGGTTGCAATGATTCAGAAACTCATTGAAAAGACAGAATCCGAGTTTGACAGGGAAGACCTCGAAAAGAGACTTGCCAAATTATCAGGTGGGGTTGCTGTCATAAAAGTCGGCGCTGCAACTGAAACAGAAATGAAAGAGAAAAAAGACAGAATTGACGATGCATTGCATGCTACAAGAGCAGCAATTGAAGAGGGCATCATTCCGGGAGGCGGCGTTACTTTGTTAAGAGCTTCAAAAGAACTTGAAAAGTTCGTTGAAGAGTTGAAAGACACTGATGAAAAGATTGGTGCTGACATTATAAAAAGAGCGCTTAAGCAACCAATCAGGCTTATTGTGGAAAACGCCGGGATGGATGGTTCCATTGTAATTAATGAAGTGTTAAAACATCCACAACACGAATTTGGTTTTAATGCAAGAACGGGCAAATATGAAGATTTAATTAAATCAGGCGTGATAGATCCTGCAAAAGTGACGAGAGTTGCATTACAGAATGCCGCAAGCATTGGCGGTTTAATCTTGACTACGGAAACAGTTGTGGTCGATCTGCCTGAAGAAAAAGAAAAATCAAGCAATCTCGACAATAGAATGAGCGCGGGAGGAATGATGTAAAGCCGGTTTTTATTTTTTATTTTAAATATTTTTTCTAATTCTTTCGGTTAAATTTTTAAATTGGAGAATCTGCTTAACAAGCATGACGACTTTAGTTGCGTTATTGTCTTATGGCAAAGGTTCTTGGGCAAAAGTTGCAAACTTATGCAAAAGTTATGATTGGAACGACATAATCTTAATTGGTGATGAATTCTCAAAAAAGAACTTTTCCCTAGAAAAACCTTTTAAGATAGTGGTAGTAAATTTAAAGCAAAATGTGGGAGCTTTAAGGGATGAAATATTATACAAGATAAAAACGCACATAACCTGTCCTGAAGTGGCTCTTAATATCAGCTCTGGAGACGGCAACACTCATATGGCTTTGATTTCCGCAATTTTAAGATGTGGGGTTGGAATTCGGTTTGTCAACATCACGCAAAACAACGAGGTTATTGAGATTTAAGATTTTTTGTTCTTTTTAAATCTTATAATAAAGATTAATGCTATTACAAAAGTCATCAGAATCATAATAGCAGATGGAAATGTAAAGCCATAAATTTCATAAATTTTCCTTTGGTCAGGGTTTTCTGAAAGCGAGAAAAATGAAGTAATTTTTTCTTGTGAAGTGTTTTCTTTTGAAACTTCAAAATCAGGGGTTTTGTTGTTTGAATCTGTCAGATTTGCGTTAACAAAACCAAATAAATAAGAGTCGTTAGAAAGATTAAGTTTTTCAATTGCTTGCGGTTTTGAGGGTAAACTTTTGTTGTTAACTTTAAGGGACACATTTAAGAATTTCGTGGATAAAATTGTTGTGTTGTTTCTTATTAGAACTAGAAATGTTGTGTTGGGTTTATTCAGTGCTGCATAAAAATCAAGTTTGGTTTTGTTCAATTTGTTTTCAGTTAAGACGGTTTCATTTTTTAATTCGTACAATTCCAAAAATAGCGGTCGTTCTTTAAACGAATTTGCATTTAAATTAACAAAAAAGTGGTTCTTTGATTTAAGATACTGGTCCAAAGTATAAAATGATAAAACTTTTATCTCTTCTTTTTTGTCAGAATTCTGTGAATTAAAAGAACATAAATGCTGTTCGCTTTTCTTTGCATACTTAAAAGTTTTAATAAAATGCTTTGAATTGTTGCCAAAACTAAATTCGCAATCAATTTTGTTATTTCCATCTTCTAAGTATTGCTCTGGAAGAATAATCTCAAACTTTAAATCAGAGTTGATTAGAGGTTTTTGTGAATCTGAATAAAATGAAAAGATGTTTTTATTCTGATTAAGAACGCATAAAATTGAAGAATTAAATTTAACAAAGTCTGCGTTTACTTCAAGCCGTATTTTTTTTGATTTAGACAACAAATCAAGATTAAAATTAATATTTTCTTCAAAAGAAAAATTAAGATAAACTAACCTGGCTGCGGTTTCGTTTGCGCACAAACTTTTTGCCTTAAGAAAAAATGCGGAATCATATTTTGATGTGAACTGCTTCTTTGAACTTGAATTGCTGTTTAGCTTGGGTTTTATGATGTTTTTGAACAAGTCTTCAATCCAGTAAGTATAAGAACAATTTGAATAAATTCTATAACTCACAAAGTTCTGATTAATTGAATCGATTTTAATTATCAATTGATTTGCGTCAGTTTCATCAACCAAAGTATTATTATCCAAGTCTTTGGAAGAATTTGTTAAGGAACTGTTAATTATGGTCTCGTTTGTAATATTGAGCTTATGTGTTTGATTAATTGCACTTTGATTTGTTAAGCTCTTCGTTTCATTGAACAAGCTTATGTTCGTGACGTTTGTTTCATTCTGAGATACATTCAAAGAACAAGATTCAAAATCAAAATAAAACGGAGTTGGAGAAGATTCAACAATCAAATCATTACAGCGATTTAAACTTAATCCATTTCCATTTGCAAGCGAATCATCATAAGTAAAATTGTCCAAAACAGAACCATTCGAATTGCAGAGAACTATTGTAAAGTTAGTATTTAATAAATATCCTTTGAATTCAAAAGTGCAATTGCAAAAAGAGTTAGAAACATTGTACAAATCAAAGAAATCATTGTCCGGACCTGTTTGGTTTTTTGTGTTGGCGAAGATAATGCAAGCTTTTCGTTTTATGATTATGTTGGAAAGATTAATTGATACTCCTTTAAAAGAATAATCTGTTAAGTTCAGGGTTTCATTTCCAAGATTGCATAATTCAAAAAACTCGCCGTACAAATCCGTACCTGGTGGATTATACATAACTTCAGTTATTTTTACTTGCGTTAAAGCCGCGCATTCAAAAAAGAGATGAAATTGAAGGAAAATCAAACAAACCAAAATGCGTTTAAGCAATTTTAGGGAAGTCATGCTAGTTTAAGAACAGTGCAGAAGAATTAATAAGAAGTCCCAAAATAAAAAAGAAAAATTTTCAGAAAACATGGTTCGCATTTGAAGTTCATTCTTCAAAGTGAATTCACTCAACGATTGCAACAATCAAGAACCTTGAGAAAATAGTTAAAAAAATTTTAATATTTCTTAAATTTGTTGTTTTGTATGGCATTTTTATTCAAATCGAAAAAAAAAGAGAAGGATAACGATTCTGAAAAACCGCCCGAACCACCAAAGCCGGAGATGAAAGAAAGTTCTGTTAATGTGACGATACCTAAAGAAGCACCCAAGCCTGCGGATGTAGAAAAAAATGATGAGCACAAGAATGCGGAAACATTGATGCAGACAGCCAAATCAGAAAATAAAGAAACGCAGAGCTTTGCGGATTTTGATATCGAAGAAGAGTTAAAAGAGCTGGAATCAAAACTTGTTAAGGGAGGAACTAATAAGAATTCTGAGGAACCTGTGGCTTTTGAAGAAATGCTTAAAGCAACATCACAAAAGGAATCGAGCGAACAAGAAATAGAAAGCAAAATTCATAATGAACCTGCTGAGAATTCAATAATCATATACTCTTCAAAGGAACAGAATCATTTCATTAAAGAAGCAAATTTACAATGGTTAATTGAGCAGATAAATGAAATTCTTGCCCTGAACAATTCGTTAAAAGAACTTGCTGGGGACATTCATCTCCTTGTTTCTAATAATCGTGAGAATGTTGAGACGATCCTAAAAAACGGAGATGCTATGTTTAACAAAAGCATAAAATGCGATGCTATAATTCGAGGTGAAAAAAATGGATAATGTTCCTGTGTTTTTGAAGATTGATGAATTTAGAAAATTAAAAACACATATTGAAGAGATAAAAGGTAAAGTAGAATTGAGTGAAAAGCTAATTGGTGAACTTAAAAAAGCTAATGCGGAAGAACAAAAAAGAATTGAATCTTTCGAAGAGCAGTTGAATAAAGTAAAAAACATTATTCACACAATTAATTCAAAGATTGAGTCGGCTAACGAGGAATAAAAATGGCTAGACGATCCAAGCATAATACTGATACGGAAAAAAAAGTAGCTTATGTGGGATTGTATCAAGCTAAAGAGTTGAGGAGAAACTTGTTAATGACAGCGAAAGAATTACTGATTTTACTTAAAGACCTTCAAGTTCAGAAGATTAAAAATAAAGCGAGACTTAATGCTTTGAATAACATAAACACAAATCTTAAAGGGATAGACTCTTTAAGCAACAATGTTTTAGAATTATTGCCAAAATCAAAGTTCGGACTTGTTTCGATTAAGAGCAAAAACAAAAAAAGCGAGAAATTACAAACAACGAAAGAGGACGAGCTTTCCACGATTGACAATCAGATTAAAAAGATTGAAGCATTATTAAACAATATTTAAACTATTTTTTCTTTTTACATACTTTAAGATGAACCCAAATCTTTGATTCTTTAGGTTTAACAAGAACTTGGGTTGGGAGTGAATAAACAACGCCGTCGCAAATGCCATCCTGAAAGATTAATTCCGTATTTCTATCTGTAATGTTAAGATAGTATGCCAAGTTATTGGCTTTTAAGAAGTAATCTAGTGTTGCATTTATAAAATCCTCCAAATAGTCTTTAACATTACTTCCATCATCGCAACTTGTAAGTGCTCCTGCATAAAAGTTTTTTAAGAGTCTAAGAAAAGACATATCTACCCTGCAAGAAGTATACAACGAATCATCGAACAATGAGTTATAAAATTGATCAGCAATTAAAATTTGATAACTTGGATCTTCCTGCTCAGGTTTCAGATTAAAAGATACAATTACAAGTATTAAAACCAGACCTAGGATTATCATAAAAACGATTGCAAGTATTTCCGACTGGGATTTCTTCTGCAAGATATCACCTTTCAAAAATGCTGATGTTTAAAACGCCCAATTTTGATTTTTCCTGTGTTGCATTATAGATTAAAACTGGCAATTGAAATCTGAAAACAAGATAATCTTTATTATCCTTCGGTGACATATTGTAAATTAAATAATCTTGAACCGGATTAAGATTATCATCTAAAAGGAAAAGTTTGATTTCTGCGTAAGATAATTTATCCTTCAAACTCTTTTCAATTTGTGGATACGTTTCTTTTAATTCAAGGTAAGCTTTCACTCTATATATATCAATGTAATCATCTGTGACTGAAACAAACATTTTTAGTTTTGTGATTGCTAAAGCTTTTTCCAGAGCTATTTTTGAGATGAGTGTGTTCATAGATTTTGTATTTGAACTGTAAATTGACTGAAAAACTATGAAAAGCATTACAACAAAAAAAATTATGAAAAACAAAAGCAAAAAAAAAGTTTGCAGATTCCTTATTTGGCCTTTATTTGTAGCAATCATTTTGTTCTAAAAGATAATCCTTTTGCGAAAATATGGAATAATTTTCATTAAGCCTAATCGCTAAATCAGAGGTCATTCCGTGTTTCATATTTTCCACGATGTTCGTTATATTAAATAAACTATCGTTAATCTCTGAAACAAGTGTTTTGCATTTGTCGGTGGGTTCGAGTTCATACAAATAAGATAACCTTTTTGATTCTATTAAATAGTTTGTGTTGACAGCATCATATAATTTTTTGATTAATTCATTATAATTATTAACATCATCGCTTATTATTGCTGCAAGCAAAGTATATCTATCAAAAAAAACAACCTTCTGCTTTGAAGAAAGGGTCACTTCACCGAAGTTTTCTGTTCCTTTTACATGCAGTAATTTAATGTTGTTATATTCCCGCAAATCTTGGTATGTTTCAGGTGAATTAAATATAATCAGGTAACAATAGGTCTTCTTGCCACATATTGGGAAAATTTTATTAATGGCATCAATCTTGAGTTTATAAATTAAAACATCTGATCGCGTTCCCTCAAGACTATCTACTCTATCAGGCAATTCCGAATAAATTAAGTTTGCCAAAGGGTCTGAAGAATTGTAAATTAAGAAGATGTAATCCGTTGGGTACACAAACAAATAATTAATTGGTTTTATAGGAAACTTGGAGAATTTACTAAAAAAAGTTAAAGAATGTGTATGCATTATCCTTGGGGCTACAACAAGGTTGGAACCTATTGAGATTGTTTTTTTTAACCGCGGCATAACAAAGTTTTGCGAATCAAATAAAATATCTGTTGATTTATCAAGCGTTATTTTTTTTGTGTAGTCGCTTTCAGTATACAGGTTCTTTAAATTTAATTCAAGATAATTTAATGCGTCAAAAGAATACTTGTCATGGGTATAGTTCATAAAAACCTGACTTATCTTAAAGACGAGGATAAAAACGACTGCTGCTATTAAAACAGATATAAAAGTGTTAAAGGATATTTCTATTTGGGACTTCTTTAGAAGCTTCATTTTATATCAACGCTGTTTCCCCTAGAAACAAAAGTAAAATTAAACTGGCCTTTCAAGCTCTTGTTTAAACAAAACTCTTTTTCAGATGTTGATAAAGATAAACGGGTTAATGGAAATAATTTGCTTCCTGAGATTCCGAAGACATTTTTCTCGTCATTGTTAATTATATGTTCAAAAGGTCTTAAAAAGGTTAAATCTCCTGAACCTTCTTTGTTATAAAAACACAATTTTTCAAAATTTGAAGTGGCAATTTTAACCGGAACTGATGAGCCTGAAGGCAATCTTAAAGTCTGCTTATAAACAGTCATAAGGTCCGAAACAAACTGTTCTTTCTGAGTTTGAGAAAAACTCGAAAAAAGCACAGATAATCCTTTAATGCCGGCAAAAAGAATGGCTGTAATTATTAAAAGCGCAAATATAAATCCAAAACTCAATTGCATTGCAGCTTTTTTTTTCATTTTTCAAACCATAGGTCTTTGCTTTTATAGATTAATTCTTATTTTCTTT
>CAYLQM010000017.1:0-1877 GCA_964386095.1 uncultured Methanosarcinales archaeon | reverse complement strand
TCAAAGTCGCAAATTCCTGAAGCGCAGTCCCGATTTGAAGTACAATGTTTTCCCGCAGCACAAGGTTTGCAAACACGGCCACCGCAATCTATATCCGTTTCATCCTGGTTCTTTTTGTTATCATCACAGGTTGGTTTTAAACAAGTTCCCATCACGCAATTGTTTGATTTACAATGTGAATCTTTAATGCACATCTGCCCATTATCACATGGTTCACAAGGTCCGCCACAGTCTATATCAACTTCAAAATCGTCTTTTTCACCATTATTACACAGCTCCGGATCATAGCAAAGACCGAAATTGCATTTGTTTGAAGTACAATCAGAATTCCGTATGCAGTGCTTGCCGGGAAGGCAGGGGTTACAATCTTCTCCACCACAATCTACATCGGTTTCATATCCATTTTGCAATCCATCGAAGCAAAGGTCTTCAGTGGTACAATCATCACCTGTCACAGAAGGATCATAATCATCACAATCTGGACCCAAATCGCAACCTTGACCGTAACCGTCGCCGTCCATATCTATTTTACAACCATTTGCGCAGTACGTATTTTTCTCAGGGTCCCGATCATTGCAATCTGAACCCCAATCACAATCTAGGCCGTAACCGTCCTCGTCATAATCGGTAGTACAACCGCAGCCAATGTGAATGTTGGGATTACTATCATTGCAGTCATTTCCTCCAAACAACTCGCCCTCCTTTACAAAATTTGGATTTGGCAATCCTATTGCACAATACCCATCACCATCCTTATCATTTGCAATGTCATGGGGGCAAGGATCTTCTAAATCAGAAAGTCCATCACCATCCGAATCCCGTAAACAAAAACTTCCATTCCAAACACACTCAATATTTGACAAACATGGGTTTCTCTCGCAATCCTCTTTATTAATGTAATCAGAACAATCTTTCTTTGAATCGCAAGAAACGCATTTACCGTCAGCAGATAAGGTGCAACTGCCCATCTCACAATAAGAACAATGGAGCGCGTCACAACCACCATACATAGAAAATGAACTTTCGCAACTGTCACAAGAGGGACACTTGCAAAAATTTGAATCTAGACAATGTTGATCAGAGCAATCTTTTGGACATCCAGGATTCGGTTCATCATAGGCTTGCACAGGACAATCCGGCAAAGATTCTTCGCAATCATCCAATCCATCGCAAATTCCATCACCATCTCCATCTAAAGCTATACCCGTACTTGGATTTACTGTGCAGTTTACCGGAGTAAATATTTCCTCATCCAATTCATTCACTATCCCATCGTTGTCTTTATCAACATCGATACAGTCCGCACCGCACCAATACAAACCATCTTTTGTTTTAAAACCAAATTGATCATCACTAATTTCCAAGGGGTTTGAAAAATCGCAGTAATTCGGGTCGTTGTCCCCATCAAAATCAGGATGACCCTCATCTACCCAGCCATCCCCGTTATCATCAATTCCATCACATTCCTGTTCTGGAAAACCTTCATCAACCAAACCATCGCAATCCTCATCACCATCTCCTTGCTGTTCTTCTGAAGGTAATGGTGCATCACATTCATCCGAGAGGATTCCTCCATTGCAAGATTGTTCGCCCCATCCACAATTAGTTTTACAGTATTGCGAGGAATGACAATCACAACCTTCATCGATTAAACCATCACAATCGTTATCAAGTCCGTCGCATAAGTCTGGATTTATATTTGGTGATTCATCTAAAAGTTCAGGACCTTGAAAACCTATGCAATCAGTCCACACTCCTGAGATGCAATATTGTGTTCCTCGTTTGCAAGCGCTCCGGTAATAATTCAAATCCGGACTGTCAAATACAAAATATGTTGAATCAGGACAAGGAATGGTTTTGCCTATAACACAAGGACA
>CAYLQM010000016.1:0-19212 GCA_964386095.1 uncultured Methanosarcinales archaeon | reverse complement strand
TCTTTTAAGAATAATTTGACTTAAATTCAAATCCGATAGCAAATAGGGTGAAGAAATGGCCTGCAAAAAAAAGAAAGACGAAAAAGATAAAAGAGAAATAATTGAAGAAGTTGAATCTCAAGAAAACCCAAGTTTAGGAGACGAGGTTTTCTAATAAACTAATAATTGTCTTTTAGATCTGTTTTTTTTATTTTTGGCTTAGTGCTTTTTCCTCAATTACAACTGAACTTTCAACAAAGTTTAAAAGTGATGATGTTTTCTAATTCTTAATGTCTTCAGTTAAGGTTATCGGCACATCTCATATCTCAAGCGAAAGTAAAACTATTCTAAATCAGGCTTTTTTTGAATTCCAACCAGACATTATTGCTTTAGAGTTGGATTTAAGCAGGTTGCAATCATTATTGACAAAACCCGCTACAAATTCGCACAATAGTTTAACTTTAATAAAAAAAATAGGTTTTAAGTCGTATTTGTTTTACATGATCGCTAAGGGATTGCAGAACACTTTTTCAAAGATAGTCAAAACAGAACCAGGCGTTGAAATGCTGGAAGCAGTTTCTATAGCTCGTAGATATCAAAAACCAATTCTTTTGGTTGACCAAAACATAAGCACAACAATGAAGAAATTGTCTAAATGCTTGGGTATTAAATTTATCTGGTTGGTAATCAAAGACTTTTTCAGGGGAATTTTCAAACGAAGGAAAGTGCCTTTTGATATCAGAAAAGTGCCAGATGAAGAAATTGTAAAATATTTAATAAAAGAACTGGAAATAAGTTATCCCTGTTTATACAGAGTCCTTGTTGAAGAGAGAAATAAATACATGGCTAAAAAAATTGCCTCTTTCATTGGGAAAAATCCAGATAAGAAAATTCTGCTGGTAGTCGGTGCGGGCCACAAAGATGGCATTATTAAACTGTTAAGACGAAAAAATATAGAATGTGCTTAATTTTTAGAGCTTTTAACCTTTTTTAGCTTTTAAATTTTCCGAAAAGTGAAAACAAACCTCTGTTTTGTTTTTTTGGTTTCGTTCTTTTTTTCATAATTTCTTTTGAGGAAACAGCTTGAATGTACTTATTTACTTTCTTTTCGATGGCCGGCCAACCTTCATACTTTGATTCTAACTCTTTGAATTCTTTTGAATGATAAATCTTACCTTTCAATGAAATCTTAAGATACTTGTGAATCATTTCATGATACATTACATAATCAAGTATTTCTAAGGGAGCATCTTTAAGTAGTTTTGATATGGTAATTGTGTCTGAATGAAAATTGTATTCTCCCAGTTTGCTTCTAGATTCATTCCCGAATTTAACAATGCACCCGTCTAAGATGTTGTTGAAATATTTTTCATTAACTCTGTTGAAACTTTCGAGCAACTCTTTGTCTGATGATTTTTTTATATCGAAATTGATGACATCCAAGTTTCGTATGAATCTGCGATAAAGTTCGATGTTTGTAGAATGATGCTTTTTCTTCAACAACGCGCTAATTAATTCTTCTAACAGCCCCTTAATGATTTCCGAACTGATATTTTTCCATTCGCTACTAAGCTTAAGCTCAAAAAATCCTTTTGTTTTGTAGAATGTTAATTTTCCGTTGTACTTCTTAAATCTGTTTGAAAAAGAAACCTTAACCGCATGAAGATTCTGTTTTTTCATAACCCTTGAGTAACTCTCATTAAACAATTCCTTAATCTTATTGATTTTATCAGAGGTTTTATCGGTTTTCACATTATTTTTTAGTTTTTTAGAATAGTTCATGGGTATTAATAGTCACCATCAGGATTATATCTTAAAATAGCACCAAGCCCACCGAATTGTTTTAGCTGAGCACCTTCCCTGGTGTCATTCGAGATAAAATGCACTTCCACGCCAGAATCTTCAGCGAGTTTGACCAACTCATCGCTTTTTTCATCGTCAAAATCTTCGCTGATAAGCAATGTATCTACAGCCCCCACGCTGAGGTATCTCTTAATCTCATCGAATCCATAACCAACTAAACGAGGGTTTTTTGAGAGCGTTTGCAAGAATTTGTTTACAACTTCTTTTTCTTTAATAACCTCTTCGTTTTGAAGAAGGTCTTCGCTTTTTTCCAACAGTTCTTGCAATCCAAATTCATCAGTATACGTTATATCCTTAATTCCAATCACTTTTCGTTTTAATTCGTCAACCAAATAGTTTTTGCTAAAGAATTCATCTTTGGTTGGACCAGGACCGCCTAAAATAATACCTTTTAATTCAGGTTTCCCGAAAAAAGCATCTTTAGCAAGAGCTCCCACTTTTTTATAGAAATCCAGTGCAGCAAGTTCTCTTAATCTTTGGAATCTTGCAGCTGATTGCCCACCGGCTCTTGTCTTTCCAGGGACAGCTGATTTCACATGCATTATGGGAATAATAACTTTTCCTTTAAGGATCCCAATAGTTGCTTCTCTCTTATCGATTACGATTAAACCATAAAAATCTTTTACCTCTAGCATTTCCTCTAATGGTTCAAGCACAAACTCTTTATCGCATCGATAAATTCGAATATTTAATGGCATGGGCGGTTCAATGCTCCAGACCTTTACATTTAAATCACCTTCCCGTTTTGCGACATTTCCAGAGAAAACTGCTAAACCATGAGGAGGCGTTTGTTTAAATAATCTTAAATGTTGAATCATGCGTTCCAGTGCGGCAATTACGTTTTTTTGGGTGGTTTTTGATTTAATGTTGGTTGCAGTGCCTTGTTCTTCAGCTAAGTGATTAATAATGCTGTTTATGTCATACCCGCTTGGGATATACACGCTAACCAATTCAGTATGCCTTGCGCGATACTTGGATAATTCATTAATTAACTTTTTAAGCTGATACCTTTGTTTGTCATCCATGCTCTTTTGGAAAAGCCATAAGCTTTATAAATTTAATCCCGAGTCATACTCTGTAAGAAATAACTTGCGACGAATTCTTGGTGATTAAAATGTTAAACCTAAACCTTTTTCACGATAGAACCCAAAAAATTGTTGATATTACCAGATTGAAGAATTCTAAGACGGCCATAATTGGTTGTGGAGGCATTGGTTCATTTGCCGCAGAGTTTCTTGCTCGGTCAGGAGTAGGGCATCTCGTTTTGATTGATTTTGATGCTGTTGAACTTAGTAATCTAACTCGCCAGGACTTTACAATCAAAGATATAAAAAAACCAAAAGTTGAGGCGCTAAAAGAACGCATATTAAAAGTGATTCCATCAGTAAATTTAACAGTGTTTAACAAAAAGTTCAATGCAAGCAATGCTGACGAATTATTAAAAGATGTAGACATCGTTTTAAGTGCCGTAGATTCTTTTGCTGCTAAAAAAGAAATTAACCTTGTATGCAAGAAAAAAGGTAGATGTTTTGTACATGCTTCTGCATTTAAACAAAATGGCGAAATTCTTTTTGTTACTCGGAATAGTGCCTGCGTTGAATGCCTTTATCCCGATATTGACGATTCACCTGAGAACCCCGAAACTGTTGGTGTAATCCCAATGGTGCCAACAATCGTTGGCTTAATTGCTTCAAATATGATGCTGAATTACTTGTCAAATAGAAAAACATACGAGAATACTTTATATAGGTTTGATTTTAAAAGCATGAATTTTTATAAACTAAAGATTAATCCTCGAAAGAATTGCAAGATTTGCAGTAAGCTTGGGTAATGGGAATTTATACTTAAAAGTACTACAATTGTTTTATTTAACATCAGGCTTAAACGAAGTCGCGAACGTTAATTAACAAATTAAGAAAAAACACGAACAGCAGCATTTTCTGTTTAAGTTTTGTTATGTAAGAAAAGCGTGATGCCAGCGTTTTTAATTTAGGCTCTATTCAATTACTTTTTTATGCATGAATCTATAGAGTGAAAAATGTAGTCAATTCAAAAAAAATATAAAATTCAAAAATCAAGGGTAAATTATGGAAACAAAATCAAAGGAAATAAATGCTAACGGCATCAAGTTTTATATTGAAAAGGAAGGTAAAGAAATAGCAAGAGCATACCTTTACATCTTAAAAAACGATCTTCATAAACAACCTTTTGGCTTTATGGAAGATGTCTTCGTTGAGGAATCCTTTAGAGGTCAGGGTTTTGGGACTAAACTGGTTGAGCAACTCATAAGTGTAGCAAAAAAAATAGGTTGTTATAAATTAATATGCACTAGCAGATTTAGTAAACCAAAGGTTCATGAACTTTACAAACGATTAGGTTTTAAAGAACATGGCAAAGAATTCAGGATAGATTTTTAAGCATAAGCATATGAATAAAAATTAAATTTAATACTCGGAAGATTCTAGTACTACTGCAGTTCCGCTTACACATACCATCAGCATACTCTTGCTTCCGCTTGATATTGTTTCATAATCTAAAGAAACTCCTACAATAGCATTAGCACCAAGCTTTTTCGCTTCTTTCATCATTTCATTCAAAGCAGTCTTCTTTGCTTTTCTTAATTCCTCTTCATATAGCTCTGCTCTGCCTCCAATAACATCTTTTATTGATGCCATAAAATCTTTTATAAAATCAGCACCCATTATAGATTCCCCACTTACAATTCCTAAATATTTGGCAATTTTTTTACCTTGCACTTCAGGCGTTGTTGAAACTAGCATTTAATATCACCTTCCTTATTTAAGAAATCTTTTTTCGCAACATTTATAAATATTTCTACCATCAAAAAATCCGGTGATAAAATGAACAAATGGGGACTTTTGATATTCAGCTTGTTCCTGTTGATAATCGGCATCGGCGGTATCGTTTACTGGTTTACAGACTTTTTGATATTCCTTAAGGGCGGAATAGGAATAATCCTTACTTTGTTAGGTGTTCTTCTATTAATTGTGACAATTGAAGAATTTAAGTATTAAATTTTTTATTTTATGATTTCTTTGCTTTTTTGTAATGCAATAAAATCTTGGTCAAGTTCATAATATGTTGTATTGTTAACTTGTCTCATTATAATTGGAACCCCTTTCTGGGAGAGGGAAATCAAGCATTCTTTTATCGAACCTTCAGGCAGGTTTGTTTCTTTAATCAATTCAAACATGGTGATGAGTCCACGCTCATGACAAAGTTCAAAGAGAATTTTAAAAATACTTTTTTCCCGACTGGTTAACCAAATGTTCTCTTTAAATTTCTTCTTCTCTGAAAGGATTCCTAAATTGAGCTTTTCACTGATCGCAGAGAGCATAAGATAAACCTGTTCCAACCTTTGTTCGAGATTATCAATTTTGTTTTCTAACTTGAGAACATACTCATAGTTTAATTGTATCTCTTCAGTGTTTGCATTTATTGATTCGCGATGTTCATCAAGCTCTTCTTTTATTCTACTAAAAGAATTTCGTAATTTTTTTTCTATTTTTCTAATCTGTTTATTATCTAAGTCAAATATAAAGCCCATACAAACCACCTTCTTTGAATTGGTTTTTATATATAACTTTCTTATCACTTTGATGTTATTACTGTCCTAAAGCATATATTCTTTTTTAATCGCCTCAAACTCATGGCAACTGTTCTCTCCTTCAGGACAAAATCCTAATTGTACACAACGAGGACCAAACTTAGCTTTAAAAGTCGGATCAAGTTGACTCGCTTTTTTCGTCATCTCTTTTACAATACTTCTGATTTCCCACTGCGCTTTCAGGCATTCTCTTAAAGAGGAAATTTTGCTTAACTCCCTCAAATTTAAACTTGTTAGCATCCTAACTTTGTGTGCATTTGTTAGCATATACCTGGCAATTACTGGGTTAATGCCAAAGGCCTCTTTTATATTTGCGTTAATTTTGGTGAACAAATCGCGTGCTTTCTTTTCGAGTCCTGTCTCAGCAAAACTTGCGGGCAAAGCATAATCAGTAATATTTTCTTCAGTTATGATCAAAGATTGCATCCTGTGCCTTAAGTATTGCCTAACCGCGGATTGTGACATTGCTAAAGAGTATTGAAAAATTACCAACTCGTCTTTTCTTTTACTTTTTATTGAAGGTTTCAGCATTGTCGAAGGTATCAAGTAATCAATTAACTTTACCTTAAAATCGTATTCTGATTCAGTTAACTTTGGTAAATTATATTCAATATTGTTCTTTTGAGTGTTGTTCTTTTGTAAATTGCTCTTAATTTTTGATTTATAAACCGTGGGAAAATTTTCTTTGATGACCTCTTCTAACTTTTTGGAGAACGCAGAATGTTCCTCTGATGCGGATGCTTCGAGTTCAACTAAAATGTCCAACCATGATCTTAAGTTGGCATTCACAACGATTCGGGATTTTGTGCTGTTGCTTAGAAAATATCTTGCATCTTCTTTGGCTAAACCCGACGCGACTTTCTCATCTTTGCCTTTTTGAATGAAATACGACTTCAATCTTTCGTAAAATTCATAATACGCTTCAATTTTAAGTTGTAAGTCTTCTTTAAAGAGCTGTTCAGCGCGATTGTTTTTTTTAATCTCTTTAGGCATGTGAAAGAAGTTTTTATCAATTTGAACATACCTCTGGGACATTTCGATAGGCGAGATTAGACGATTTAATAGAATGTCTCTCAGACAAAGTCTTGAACCTTCAAGTTCAATAGTCATGTTAACGCTTTCTAAAATATTGTCATGACCACACTCCAAAATAGAACGAATCGTTTTTCGCGTTTCCTCTTTATCGTAAATAGCTTCTTTTAATCGTTCTGTTCCGTTTTTTTTGCTTCGAGATACTCGAGCGTACGCAGCAATTAATGCTTCAGGGTTTGATGTAATCGATAGCACTCTTAACATCTGTTTTGAGGGTTATGTTTGTTTATTAAAAGGATTTCTTGATTAGAAAGATTGTTTTAAGTCATAAGAAAACTTTAAAAGAGAATTTTGAGTTTTCAGTTTACAACCTCGTATATCAGTTTCCGTTATATCTCTTTAAGCTTTTATCTTTGTTTCAAGGTATTCTAATTAAACGCTTTAAGATCTTATCCGTTTTCTCGTGTTTTTCATAATCAGGGTTGTCGTTTTTGTCATTATCTTTATCTTTAAGTTTTTTGCTTTCTGCGCTTTCGTGTTTTTCTTTAGGTTCTTCGGTTATTACCTGAGGTTCTGCAACAACTTTTTCTTCATTGGATACCTCTAACTTGCTTCTTATGGCTTTTAATTCATTCTGATCAGCAGGTTTTCGTTCCCAGTCTAATTTCAGATTGTCGTTCTCGAATCTAGGGACAACTTGAATCGTAAAATGCGAGAATTCCTGATTGGCTCCATCCCCGTTATTGATTAAAATATTGGTCCCTTGACATCCTAATACCTGAAAAATAAGTCCTGCAACCTTGTTAGCCATGAAGAAACACTTGCTAAAAATTTCTTCAGGAACCTGTTCAAGAATAGTATAGTGCTGTTTAGGTGCGACAATGCAAAGCCCCTTGACCCCCCAACTCGCGAGAAAAACAACTATGTCTTTATCTTCGTACAATTTAAATTCATTGTCCTTAATTTCTTCACAGATTCTGCACATCCTAATTACTCCTTCTTGGGTGTTATAAACTTTTGATAAATCTCTTTAATCTCATCTTTGTTTATTGAAAGAGGTTCAATGTTTAAGCTTAATCCGTCTTTTAGGTACCTTGGTATAACATGAATTACCGTATGGGGAACCCTTTGCCCCGCCATACTTCCATTGGCAACAAATACCGAGCAACCTCTTGATTTCAGATGTTTTAAAAAAAGCACCGATAGCCTTCTGATTTCTTGAGAAACTTCTTCGCATACCTCTTTTGGAATTAATGACGAGAAAGGTATATGCTCTTTAGGTATTATTAACGAATGGCCTAAATTTACAGGATTTATATCCAAAACCGTCAAAAAAGAGTTTGTTTCATTGATGACGATGGATGGAATTTCCTTGTTTGCAATCTTGCAGAATAAACAATTTTGTTCCATGATTCAATTTTTAGTTTTGTTATTTAAAAACTTTATCTCTAAATAGCTTCATTTTAAATTAAGAATATGTAGTGTTGGATGTTTAGGACAGATTGTTTTGATTTAGATTGTTTTGATTTAAGATGTTGTTATCCTCGATTGAATTCTTCTTATCTAATAACTTGTTGTTAACAGGTTTGTTTTTATTTTAAATCGCTTTCAACCAAATCTCTCTTTCCCTTGGGCCATCAAACTCCCCAAAGATAATCGATTGCCATCGGCCCAGCATAATCTCTCCGTTTTCAATGATGAGTTGAATTGAGTTTCCTGTGAGCAATGTCTTAAAATGAGCATCACTATTGCCTTCAGCATGCTCAAAATGAATTCCTTCCACAATCCGATTAAGCACTTTCCTTAAATCTCTTTTCACATTAAGGTCATAGCCTTCATTTATGAAAATTCCAGCAGAAGTGTGAGGCACAAATACCAGCATTATTCCGGAAAAATCCTTAAAGTTTTGTTTAACAAAATCCTCAATTCTTTGAGTTATGTCGATATATTCCTCCCTTTGATTTGTTTTTATCTTTAGCCGTTTCATTGCATCGGATAAAGATGTTTTTCTTTAAGAATGTTTGCAATATCTATAATGCATTTATACCTTTTCTAATATTGCTGTTTTTAGCCGTTTGAAGCAGGAGAATTTGAACAAATGCAGTCATTAAAATAGATAAGGTCAATTTGCTTTTGTCAAATTTTCGGTCAGCAAAGACATAAGGCACCTCACTAATTCTTTCATAATTTCCTTTGGCAAGAATCTCCAAACCAATCTTATAGCCAATTGGATTTAATTTAACTCCTTTAATCACTTCCCTTTTCAGTGCAAAGAATCCAGACATGGGATCTGTAACAGAGAATACAACTAATCTACCTAAAAAAGCAGACAATTTTGACAACACTTCTCGTTTAAGTGTCCAGTTTTCTACTCCGCCACCTCTGATATATCTGCTTCCAATAGTTATTTCTGCGCGGTTTGATAAAATCGGTTTAATTAGTTTGGGAATAACCTCGGGAGGATGACTCAGATCCGCATCCATAACAACAAAAATTGAACCTGAAGCAAAATTAAAACCGTGGACAACTGCAGAACTCAAACCGCGAGTATTTTTTCGCACAATAACCTTTAAATTATTTAATTCACTAGTTAATTGTTGAGCAAATTTTGCTGTGTTGTCAGGGGAATCATCGTCAACGATAATTATTTCCCCTTTAATCTTGTTAGAATCCAAAACTTTATTTATTCGGGAAATTAGAGGTTTTATGTTGTTTTTTTCATTATATGTCGGAATGATTATGGAAACATCAATGCCTGCTTCATTTAAACTTGAAGATGAATGCGACATAACAATGAAAACTAAATAGTCCTTATTAAGTTTTGTCCTTTATTATCTTTAAGACTTTTTAGGTGTGAATTTTTTGTTCCTAAAAAGATTTAAAAGATTTATAAATCAAAGATTTTTTCCTTCACGCAATTAAACTTGTTAAGGGATTGTAGTGTAACTTGGTTATCATCCAGGCTTCGGGAGCCTGAAATCCGGGTTCAAATCCCGGCAATCCCAGTAAAAAATTTCTGTTTCTTAAAGAAAACTGAAATGGCGTTTTTAAACGCTGTTTCCATATACCACAAAGTTTAAAAGATAAGTTTTTTCAGATTCAATAAATATGGATAAAGAATATGATGTTGTTATTGTTGGTGCAGGTCCCGCTGGTTTGTTTGCGGCATACGAACTTTGCAACAAAAGTAAGCTGAGAGTAGCTGTCATTGATGAAGGGCGTGACATTGATAAAAGGAATTGTTTTATCGAAGAAGTAAATTATTGTACAAAATGCACTCCATGCAACATTATGAAAGGAGTGGGCGGTGCTGGTGGATTAAGTGATGGCACTTTAAATCTTAGACCGGACATTGGGGGAAACCTGACAGAGTTAACTCATGATGAAAAATATTCTTGGCAATTGGTATGGGAGGCAGATGAAATTTTTGTTAAACACGGTGCAAACAAAAATCTTCACAAAGGAAAGGAAGAGAAAATTAAAGCATGGGAATTAAAAGCAGCACAACATGGCGTTAAGTTTATTCCGATAATTCAAAGACATATCGGCTCGGATTACACTAAATCCGTGATTAAAAGCATAAAAGATTATCTGATTAACAAAGGAGTGGAATTCTTGTTATTAACTAAAGTTTTGGAATTTGACGAAGGAAAAGTCACTATAACCCAAAATTCAACGATTGAAGTGATTAAATGTAAGTATATAATTGTAGCACCTGGAAGAAGCGGTGCGGATTGGTTTAGTCAGATTGCCAAAAAAATTGATATGAACACAAAATATGGTCCTATAGATGTTGGAGTTAGAGTTGAAGTTCCCGCAATTATTATGGAACCCATAACGAGAATCAATCATGACCCCAAATTTCATATATTTACCCCAACTTATGACGATTTCGTAAGAACATTCTGTACAAATCCGTATGGCTTTGTCGTTAAAGAGAAGTATGATGATTATGTTGGAGTGAATGGACATTCAATGATTGATAAGAAGAGCGACAATACAAATTTCGCTTTTTTAGTGAGAGTTAATCTTACAGAACCAGTGGAGAATACCACACGTTATGGGAAGAGCATAGCCAAATTAGCTACCACAATAGGCGGCGGAAAACCTATTGTTCAACGACTGGGTGATTTAAAAGAGGGCAGAAGGAGTACTCCCGAGCGGCTTCTAAAGAATCACACAAAAGGAACTTTGAAAGACACCACCGCTGGTGATATCGCAATGGCATTACCTCATAGAATTGTGACAGACATTATTGAAGGTCTGGAAAAATTGGATAAGGTTGTAAATGGAATTGCAAATGGGAACACTTTGATTTATGCGCCTGAAATAAAGTACTATGCATCAAAGGTTGAAATTAACGAGAATCTTGAAACCTCAAAAGAAAACATTTTTGTTGCAGGTGACGGCGCAGGGCTTACCAGAGACTTGATTAATGCAGCGGCAACAGGGTTGATGAGTGCAAGAGGGGTTTTGATAAAAGAGAAATTATTTTCACAGAAGGATTTCAAGAAAAACAAAAATTTCAAAAAGCTGATTGAAGAAAGCTTATAAGGGATCGTTAACCCATTTAACCCATCAAAGCGCGATTCAAAACAAAAAGGGGCTTTTGTTTAATTAAAACTTCAACTTGGGGTTTGATGTGGTGTTCAATTCGTGAAGAGCTTTAGAAATGAATGGGCCCGACCAGATTCGAACTGGTGACCTTCGCCTTGTAAGGGCGACGTCATAGCCTCTAGACTACGGGCCCGTTTCAATCAAAGAGATTTGCTTTGATTTAAAAAATTTTTGTTGGGTAGATATGCGATTTGCATATAATTTTGTGCACACTTTCTAAAAATAAATAAAAGAATTTATAAATTATTTATATTCTGTTTAATCTCTTGAAGATGAACCTTAAAGGAAGGGATATAATTTCTTTAGATGATTTAAGTGATGGGCAAATTCTTTATCTGCTGAAAAAAGCTGAAGAATTTGAAAAAATTGAAGAAAGAGGAGGATGCGAACTTCTTAAAGGAAAAATTCTTGCAACTCTTTTTTTTGAACCATCCACGAGAACAAGACTCTCTTTCGAGGCAGCAATGCATCGGCTTGGTGGGAGAGTGATTGGTTTTTCTGGAAAAGAAGGAACTTCGGTAAGGAAGGGAGAGAATCTTGCTGACACAATAAGAACGGTTGAGAATTATTGTGACGCAATCGTTATTAGGCATCCTGTCGAAGGGAGTGCAAAACTAGCTGCTGATTTTTCTTCAATTCCGGTAATAAACGCAGGTGATGGAGCACATTTGCATCCTACACAGACCTTACTTGATTTATACACTATAAAGAAAGAAAAGAAAAAATTTCAGGGATTGACGGTTGCGCTTGTTGGAGACTTAAAGTATGGCCGCACAGTTCATTCACTCTCAAAAGCGCTTGCAAGGTTTGATGCTAATTTGATTTTGGTTTCACCTGAACAGTTAAGGATGTCTCCTGAGTTCGTATCAAAACTCAAACGCGATTATCATGTTGAAATAAAAGAGGAAACGAAAATTGAAAAAGTAATAAAAGAGATTGATGTAATGTATGTCACAAGGATTCAAAGGGAAAGATTTCCTGATTTAACAGAATTTGAAAAAGTAAAAGGATTATACAAAGTTACTTCGTTGTTATTAAAAAATGCAAAAGAGGGCTTAATTATTATGCATCCTCTACCAAGGGTTGATGAAATAAGTCCTGATGTGGATAAAACAAGACATGCAATTTATTTTAAACAGGCATATTACGGCATTCCTGTTAGAATGGCAATACTTGCCTGCCTTATAAAAGGTGAATAAAGAATGGAAGAATTAAGAGTTAAAAAAATAAAAGAAGGCACTGTTATAGATCACTTGCCCCCAAATTCGGCTTTAATCATTTTAAAAGTTTTGGGCGTGGAAAAGAATTATGAAAATATTATTTCAGTTATTATGAATGTCAAAAGTAAAAAGAGAGAAATTAAGGATATCATTAAAATTGAAGGGAAATTTTTAGAGCCTGATGAAACTGGAAAAATCGCTTTAATCGCTCCCGCTGCAACCATAAACTTGATTAAAAACTTTGAAGTCATTAAAAAGAGCAGAGTTGAACTTCCTGATGAAATCAATGCTCTTATAAAATGCGCAAATCCTAATTGCATTACTAATCAAAAAGAACCAATCACGAGTTCATTTATTGTTGAACGGAAAGAGCCCGTCTTGTTAAGATGTAAATTCTGCGAGCGTGTGATGGATAAAAAATTAATTGAACAACATTTTTTAGGGTAAGTCTTAAAACAAGCTGAATAAATCTCAAAAATTGAAACTAATCAATAAAATCAACAAATAAAATCAACACTTTCACAAAAAATTACAGTGTTGATGGTTTATTGTATTTTGTTTAGTATTTAGTAAAATTTAAATATGCCTAATTGAGCAATTCTGATTATGACATTAAAAGCAGTTCTTTTAATATTGGACGGGTTAGGTGATTTTCAATACAGGAAGCTGGGAGTCAAAACCCCGCTTGAAGCGGCAAGGGCAAAAAACCTGAATTTAATGGCGAAAACAGGAGAAACAGGTTTTATGTTTTCAATAGCTCCTGGGGTAATTCCTGGTAGCGATACAGCTCATCTTTCTATTTTTGGTTACTCTCCGAAAAAATATTATTTTGGTCGAGGATTGTATGAAGCTTTAGGTGCCGGTGTTGAATTGAAAGAACAAGATATTGCATTCAGGGCAAACCTGGCAACCATAGAAAATAATGTTCTTGTAGACCGGAGAGCCGGAAGGAAAAGTGATTTCTTAAAGAGTTTGTTTGAGGAACTTAATGGAATTTCAGTTGAAGATGTTACAATAATTGCAAAACATAGTTCAGAACATCGAGGAGTTGTAGTCCTAAGAGGTCCGGGATTATCAGACAAAATTAGTGATGTTGACCCTCATAAAGTCGGTGTGCCAATCAGTTATTGTCATCCTCTTGATGATTCTGAGGAAGCTAAGAAAACTGCAAGAATAATTAATCATTTAATGCATTCGGCTAATGAAATCTTAGAGCGTTCTAAGAATAATGCGCTTAGGAAAGACCACGGTTTGCTTCCCGCGAATGCTTTATTACTTAGAGGAGCAGCAAAATATCATACAGCTGAACCGATTTATGAAAAAACAAAAGCGAAGTTTTCCTGCGTAGCTGGTGGAGCGTTATACAAAGGTGTAGCTAAGTTTGTTGGAATGGATGTAGTGGATGTCCCGGGGGCGACTGGTGATAAATTTACTAATTTAAGGGCTAAACTAGAAGCAGCAATTAAGGCGAAAGAGAATTCAGATGTTGTTTTCTTGCATATAAAAGCTACAGATTCGTTCGGCCACGATGGTGATTATGTCGGGAAAAAACAATTCATAGAAAAAGTTGATAGAGAAATTATTTCGGGATTGATGAAAAACTTCGATGTTATTGTGGTTACTGGAGATCATTCAACTCCGTGCAAGAGAAAGGAGCATTCAGGGGATGCCGTTCCATTGCTTATTTGGGGTGAAAACTGTCGAGCAGATAAAGGAACCTTCTCAGAAACAAACCCAAGCCCTACCTTGTTCATTCGCGGTGAAGATTTAATCAATATTATCCTTAACAAAATTGAATTGTTAAAGAAGTATGGTGAGTAACTTTGGGTAAGAAAATCCTTGAGCGGGAAATTTATACTCGAAAACTCCAGAGATTAAGACTTTATTCTGGAGAAAAGGTTGTTCTTGTGAGAGATTTTGGTCCTGTAAAATTTTGGACAACTAAAGAACATCCATTAAACATAGAATTATTGCGCGACAAATCCTACTCAGACATAGAAAGATTATTCAGAGAAGGCATGATTCCTTTGAAGAGTTATGATGAAACGCTTAAAACAAGACATTCCACATACTTTAATCGAAGATGGTTCGTCAGCGACGCTATACCCATTCATCACGGCCTTGATTTTTTCAATCCTGCTTCATTGAACACTCTTGTTTCCACAGTGCTTTTATTGTTTACTTCAGCTTTGGTGTTTTTGAGGGGATTTGATTCCCTCACTGGAAGTTTTATTACCTCAGAATTCTTTTACAGGGTTAACCCATCCCTTATGATTTTGTTGTACATTTCATTAGCATATTTTATAGTTTCAGCAGTTTTACTGAAAAGACATACCAAAAAAATTAAAGAAAAAAACGAGTATTTTATGAAAAATTAAAGTTACTTCTTCTTTAGCAGGGCATCAAATATTGAATCTAATTCCTGCCCAACCTCGCAAATCCTGTCAAACATTTCATTGACTTGTTTTTTTAATTCAGAAGCAAGTTTTTCTAAAGACTCACTGATTAAGAAGTATCTGTTTCCTTGAGAATCTATTATTCCCGCATTTTCGAGTTTTTTTAAATGATGAACTACCGTTCCTCTGCTCACCTTCAATTTAATAGAGAGATCTTCGCTACTTACCGCTACGTGATTTTTAGAATTTCGTAACAATTCTAAGAAAATTCTGAAACAGGTTTTATCCCTGTCCCTAAGCGAAAATAATCCCAAAGAAAGTGCGAACCATTGAATTAAAGTGTTAACCCGCTTATCTTCGGGCGGAATTGCATTGACAAAAGTGATTTCTCGTATTCGGCTCATAAATTTTAAATTATTATTTTTCTTTATAAATTTTATCCACATTCAATTGTATTCAATTTTAAAAAAATTCATAAACTCTATTTTGTTTTCTAAAGCGGTATCTAAACTGATACCTTGAAATAAGATGAAATAGAATCTTTAAAACGAAATTTTAAAATGAAATCTTTGAAAACTAAAAGTCATCGGCATTCTACTCCGAAAGCAGGAGTTTTGTTTTCTGGTGGTAAGGACAGTGTGTATGCTTTTCATTTAGCAAAGTTATCGGCGTTTGATGTAAAATGTTTAATTAAATTAATTCCGTCATCTAATGAATCGATGATGTTTCATTATCCCTTTACCAAAGGTATTGATTTTGAAAAGATTTTAGGACTTCCTTTGATTGAAGTGTTGATTAACGAGGATGATGAACTTGATAAATTAAAAGAAGCATTATCAAAAGCTAAAATACAATACGATATCAACTATGTTTTCACGGGGGCGATGGATTCAGAATACCAGCGGATGAGATTTAATTTTGTTTGCGAAGAATTAGGCCTTAAGACAATTTCTCCATTATGGCGCAAAGACCAAAAAAAAATGATAAGGGAGCAGGTTGATGTGTTTTCAGTTCAGGTGGTTTCAATCACAGCCTTAGGTTTAAATAAAGAGCTTTTAATAAAACCGCTTGATGAAACCGCGCTCAATAAAATTTATCAGAGTAAAACTGTTACAAACAAGGCCTTTGAAGGAGGGGAAGCAGAAACTCTAGTTTTAGATGCTCCTGAATTTAAATATCGTGTATTGCTAAAAGATAAGACAATCTCAAGTGAAAGCGAATATCAGCATTATCTTAAGGCAAAATTAAAGTTGATGAAAAAATGATATTGAAAAATTGTAAGTATATAATTACTCAAAATAAGGATAGGAAGATTCTTGATGATTTCGATATTTTGATTAAAGGTAATAGGATTAAAAAAATTTCTAAGGCAACCTTAAAGGAGGACTTTAGCGAAAATGAAGAAGTTATTGATTGTTCTGAGAAGATTATTCTGCCAGGATTAACGAACGCCCATTCTCATGTAGCCATGACAATCTTTCGAGGGTTTTATGACGACCACGAACTCTTTGATTGGCTTGGAAAAATAAATCCTATCGAGGATAAACTTACTTTTGAGATGGTTTCTGTTGGTGCAGAAGTTGGCATTATGGAGATGTTGTCAAGGGGCATCGTCGCATTTATTGATACCTATTATTTCCCTCAGGCAACTCTTGAAGTTTCGCAGAATTATGGAATTCGTTTAGTTTCAGGAAGAGTTTTAGTGGCTGATTTGAAAAAACGAATGGAAGAAAATGATGCTCTTATAAAAAAGCAGAACGGGTTATACAAAGTTATAGCAGATGCTTATGCGATTTATGCAAATAGCATTGATAACTTTAAGCTTATTAGAGACTATGCTAAGAAGAGAAATTTAAGAATCAACATACACGCTGCGGAAACAAGGCAGGAAGTTTTTAACTGTTATAAAGAGAACGGAAAGTATGTTATTGAATACTTGGATAGTTTAAACCTTTTAAACAATGCAGTTTTAGCCCACTGTGGTTGGGTTACCAAGAGTGAAATTTCAATATTAAAGAACAGAAATGCGGTTATTGTTCATAATCCTGCTTCAAACATGAAATTGGCTACGGGCGCGTTTTTTCCGTATTCAGTTTGTAAATCTTTAGATGTTCCTATTGCATTGGGAACTGACGGAGCAGCAAGCAATAATTCTCTGAACCTTTTTGATGAGATGAAATTAATGGCTTTGCTTAACAAGAATAATCATTGGGATGCATCTGTCATTAACGCTCAGGAGGTTTTAGATTCATCAACGATTAATGGCGCTAATGCGACCGGATTTGACAACGGTTCAATTGAAGAAGGCAAATTGGCAGACCTGATTGCAATAGATGCGAATACAATAGAATTGCAGCCTCTGACAAAAGAAAATCTTGTAAGCAATTTGGTTTATGCTTACAATTCGCCGGTTGATTTTACTATTATTGACGGAAGAGTTGTTTTTAAGAAAGAGTTTTTAGAAGAATGGAAATGGAAAACTAAGAGATTATCGCAAAAAATAAGGAGATTTTTTAAGAAAAATTTATAAAAAAACATTTTTCTCAAGCAACTGTTGCCCCTGTAGCTCAGCGGCTAGAGCACCAGCCTTGTAAGCTGGGGGTCGCGGGTTCAAATCCCGCCGGGGGCTTTCATACATTTTCTAATATAACAGTATCTCTTGTTTAGCTTGGGTTTGATAATTTCTAGATCTATTGGGATCTCTTTACTAAAGTAGGAGAATATAAATCGCCACCCTAAATGATATATGAGGATTGTTCAATTTCTTGGATTGTTTTTATCCCTATAAATTAACAGAAATCACTTTTTGTATACAATACTAGAATATGCCTCTCCTTGCACAAGGCCTGCATGTATACTTAAAAATACGAGAAAAAATAGTATTAAATAGTCCCAGAATGTAACCCTATCACGGAAAAGTAAAAGAATGGGAGCAACTATAAAATGACCTATCAACCAAGTGACAGGGATTGATATAAAAAAAGCAGTAATCAGATTTTTCCTCGCAAGATCTTGGACAGCCTTTTGACGTTTCTCATCTTCAAGTTTCCGCTTTTCAACTGTTCTTTTCCTAGCGTTAGATATTTTTACCCTGGCTTTGCGCAAATCTGCGCTTCCTCTTTTAGGCATATCTCTATCAACTGTTTAAAAATTTATAAAATTTTTGATGTAAGTTTCTGCTTTGCACTTCCCTTTAGAACACTTTATGTAAAAGAATTGAGTTTCTTAAGGCGTGAGTAACTTTAAATTTAAATATTAGCAGGATCAATGGTAAAAACATAGGTATTTGGGCAGATTAACCCCATTTCAATTGCTTTAAGATCAGCTTTTGAAATTGCATCTAAACAATCTCCAAAAGTTACAACTAATTTAAACCTATCTTTAGGAAACTGTTTTAGATAGGTTACCCATCTAAAATATCCGCTTTCCCAACTACTCAGTGTGGATAGTAACTTTCCTGAACAATCTCTTTTAAAATTGTACCCTGAGCCGTCAATAATTACTTCACCATATGCAGGTTCGCGACCATCGAGATAAATCAAACTGGCGTTTTCTCTAAAGATTATTAAAACGGGTTTTGTGTAATCGTTACAGTATGCTATTGCCTCATTTGTATTTAAGGATTCATCAATTTTTTCAACATCTATGTCAAAAACAACATATCTTATATGTGTTTTATTGCCATATTTCTGAAGAAGTTCTTTTATTAGTAGATCTCTGGTATTAATGTTGAATTCTTCCGCAATGGCATAGAGATACTCTTGAACTTTTTTGTAGTCTTCATCATTTTCATCATATTTTGGGAAGCCTCTAAAAGATAATGGGAATACTGTCTGATTTAATTTTATTCCATTTAATGTGACTTTAAGGCCTCCTCTTATAATCGAATCACCAATACTATATTCTTTGATTTCCATTTTTTTATTAAAGTCTATTTCTGAAATCCATTTTTTGAGAGATTCCAGTAAATAAAAAACAGTTTCTTGATAGGATTGTGCAGAGTTTTTAGATCGATCTGATTGAGTTTCAGCTAAATAAAAATTGATTTCATTATCACGGAACTTATGATAAGCTTCTGATAAATCAAGGATCGATCTAGAATCATTTTTACAATATGAGAGTGTGTCATTTGTGTCACGAAGTATTTCTAAAGACAAACTTCGCATATAAGTTTTTAATCCATTAAAATAGTAAATGAACAGCAGGCTTTCATTAAATTCTAAATTCTCTAAGTTAATTGTAATGGATTTAATAGAATCATATGATTTGTTCATATCTAAACAAAAATCCTCAAGACTGCTTTTATTATTTAGCATCTCATCTATTTTCAAGAGACAAAAGTGATTCGTTTTGTTTAGAGAATCATAAATCTGGTAAAAGGTTAATAAAGTCAATTTTAAATCATTAAACTCTGATAAATTTTCTAAAAGCAATGCAATTTGTTCTGCACTTATGTTTGTATCATAAGCAAAATAAG
>CAYLQM010000015.1:0-19605 GCA_964386095.1 uncultured Methanosarcinales archaeon | reverse complement strand
GCATTGTCTGGGCTTGCTTTTTGGTTTATATTCAATGTTGCCCAGAACTTGTCGAGCTGACTATTACCTTGAGTAAAGATGCCCCTTGTAAAGGTAATTACTAATCCCAAAAAAACAAATGCTAAAATTATCGACACGATTGCAGTTGTAGATAATTGAATCGCACCCTTTTTCATAATATCACCAGTATACATTAAACAATACTTGTTTATATATTTTTCCATTTTTATTCTGTTGAAACATGCTAAAAAATAATTTATTTGGAGACTTTTTCTTTTACGGTATGCTGTAAGAAACAGTAAAGCTTCTCAGGTCAAATGTCTGATTTCTTTCCATCAGTTAAGCTTTGAATGCTTGCTTGAGATGTAAATTTTATTCATATTTTGCTTTTTGTTATCAAACGAAAAGTACGAAAGTCGGATTAACTCAAAAGGATTCTCCTTTTCTACTTATTCTTAACAGGTTTAAGGAATTCAATTATCTAAATTACAAAAATTAAAAAACTTCCTTTGAGATTAAGAAAATAAAATAAGGGAAATAAAATTAAATTATAGATTCAAAAAGCACTCCAAAAAAGGATGCTATGAAAACTATAGAGAAAAAGATTATGGAAACAATTACTGTCAATACTAAAAGAGTGCTCACAACAATCAGATGCAGCATTTTCTCCTTTGGATATATCCACTTGACCCCTTTAAAACTATAAGAAGTCATAATCAACAAAAGATCAATCAACCACCAAACACCTCCTATGGGAAAAAGCAATATGCAAACAACCAGTTTTAGAATTCCTGTTCCTATCTTTCCCATTATGAACCTATCAACGCCAAGGCAACCAAAGAAAAATGACATATACAGAGTTAAAGCCCAATCTACCTTCTTAACATCCTTTGAGGATTTGCTTACGGTTTTTGTTTTAGCCATTTATATCACCCACTAAAATAGACAAACTTATTTTTAATCTTTAGGTATAAAAAGATTTCTAAGAAAATAAAATAAACAAAAGTTTTAAACAGTTATTTCAACACAACAATTAAATTACCCGGTAGATACTCCATCACATAAGGTTTATGATCATCTGCAGTTATAACTACTGAACAAACATAATCATCAGGCGCTAAGTATTCAGAGACTTTTATTTTACCAAAGAATCTCTGTTCTCCACCTGGAGGGATATTTGTTTCGCGAGTAATAAAGGTTATTTTTTCACTTACAGTTTCACCAGCAGAGTTAATACAATCAGCAATAACAGGTTTAGCATCGTACAAAGTATTAGCTAATTTATTGTAAACTCTTATCCAAAAATCTTGAGTCTTGCCCGAGTTAACAGTGACTTTCCCTGGGAAAAGCACTGGATTGTCTGCACTTGCTTTCATAGCTAATTGCATATCTGACCAATCATCTTCAAGCTCATTACTACTTTGCTCAAAAACGGATCTTGAAAAAGTAGTCATTAAACCTAAGATAATAAATGCAAAGATTACTAAAACAAGCACCAAAAGAACACTTGCAACAATAATGTGAACTGTTTTTTTATCAGGGAACTTCCATTTAACGCCTTCAAAATTATGAGAAGTCATAATTAATATAAGGTCAATCAACCACCAAATACATCCTACAGGGAAAAGGAGTATAGAAACAACAAGTTTTACAATACCTGTTCCAACCTTACCCATTATAAATCTGTCAACGCCCAAGCAACCAAAGAAAAGCGACATATACAAAGTTAGGGTCCAATTTACTTCCTTTATATTCTTAAAAGGCTTGTTTTCAAGATTTTCTGGCATTTTTATATCACCTATTAAGGTAAATAAACCTATTTTTAGATTTAAGAGTATAAAAAGATTTCTAAGAATTTCTAAGAAAAAAGTGATAAATTTTTTTAATCAGTTATCTCAATAACTAAATTACCGTATGGATATTCACTTACATAAGGTTCATAACCCTCTGCCCCTACAACTAGTGCGCAAACATACATGCCAGGCGCTAAGTCTTCAGAGACTTTTATTTTGGCTTTAAAACCATGTTCTTCACCGGAATTAATGGTAGCTTTAGTAGTAGTAAGAGTTATCATTCTGTCATCTAGTAGAAATTCATTATTTACATTTATACATTTATGGATAAAAGGGATTGCGTCCTCTAAGGATAAATTCAGTTCATTGTAAACTCTTACTCCAAAATCAGCGCTCTCGCCTCTTTTAAGAATAAGTTTGTGAGGAAAAATTATAGGATTATCAGGATGGGCTTTTTGCAAAATACCTAAACTTGCCCAGAAAGGATCAATCTCGTTACTAGACCAAGATAAAAATGTAATTTTTAGAAAAACAAACGCTGAGACTATTAAAGCAAATACTAAAATAATAATCACATCTGGGTCGGTCTTTATTATTCTTTTTGTAATTTTTTTTATAATTTTAACCATTTATATCACCCACTAAAATAGACAAACTTATTTTTAATCTTTAGGTATAAAAAGATTTCTAAGAGAATGTTGAATAATTAAGATAAAGAATTAAGATAAAGAGAACTAAAAGAAAAACAAAAATTCAACAATCAATACAGGTATTAATGTTCCTAAAATACTTAACAACTTAACCGAGCTGTGATTCGACCTTTTTTAATACCGCGTCCAGAACAATAAATAGGTTTCTACCTTCTTCCTCTGCAGTGTAAACCTTGCCAGGCGTGGTTAGGTTTGCTGTTATTTGAAACACAGCGTTTTCTTCTCTTTCATGCATCTTTTTCATTCGTATTTTAAGGTTCTCTACTTCTCCTACTTTGTGTTCAAATTTATTGAGGTAGGCGCCTACCATCTTTCTAATGATATTCTTTTCTCCATTCTCCAAATCGGAGAAGCCAACTAACTCTATCTTATTTCCCAATTTAACGCTTTCTTCATCCATAATAATCCCCTCTAAGCATTTTTAAAAATTAAGATATTAAAATTTTATGTTTTTTGTTTTTAAATGCTTG
Organism: uncultured Methanosarcinales archaeon; assembly: GCA_964386095.1. Taxonomy (GTDB): domain Archaea; phylum Nanobdellota; class Nanobdellia; order Woesearchaeales; family JASKKU01; genus JASKKU01. Next base: position 16,632 of record CAYLQM010000015.1, on the reverse strand, counting down.
ATCTTAAGATTTTCAATCATTTTTTTTACATTTTGACGATTCTGAATTCCTTTCCAGTCCAAGATAATTAATTCTGATTTTGGTTCGCTGGACGACATTGCCTGAAGAATCATATCCTCATTAAGAAATATGGTAGCGTATTTTGGGCATATGTGAGAAATAGCATATTCCCGCGAAAGAAAAACTTTTGCAAGATTATTGCAATAATGCGGACCTCCTATACCAAAGGCCACCTTGTAATTAAAACTGTAATCTTCGGAAAAGAGTTTGTCTAAGGTTTCTATGATTGTTTCAGCTATTATTCTTCCAAGGTTTTTGTTAGTCCATTGCTGTTTGTCAGAACCTATTTCAATAAAAGCATGCGGTTTTTTAACAAAAGGGCCATGATGGGTCACTTCAGGAGTTACAAGAATGTCCTTCAGATGATTTTGTTCAGATTTTTTATTCAGCACCAAGAAAGATTCTTTAAGAAAAGCCGGCCATGCAATAGACAATGTTTTAGCTTTGCCACCATAACTAACATCATCACTCCATAAACCAGTACAATGAATTGTTAAGGAAGGCACTTTTTTCTCGCTTTGATGCTCAGAAGGGAATATGACATATTGCTCCTTCATCTCATTAACCTCATCAAAAAAAACAATATCTCCATTAATTGTGTAGATATTAATAGAACAATTCTCTCGCTTTAGATAAAAAATGGCATTTTCATCAAAAGTTTTTGCAAGTTTTTCAACGGAATAAAGTTCCAACAATTGATTTCGGATATTCATACTTGCCGGGTCTTGTTTAGAACATACTATTGCTACAGAGTTTTTATTGTGAGATTTCATTTTGATAATTGATTAAGAATTCATTTAAAAAGATTTAGAAAAAAATTCGATTTAGTAATTACCTGACAGTGATAAAATTTATAAATAAGTTGTGCTACTACCGTTTTATGACAACAGAGAAAAAACATAAAAAAAGAACTATTCCTATGACTTCGTTCGTGATAATCTTTTTATCAGGCATGCTTATAGCTTTTTTAATTGCTTTAGTTTTTCCGTTAGATACAACTTTAGAAAGGGTGTATTATTCAGGTAAAAGTCTTGCCACAAACATTCTGACTGGAAAAGCAATCGAACAACCCTCACCTCAAGATTGGATTAAGGAAGATCAAATTGAGTTCCACAATGACAAGGTCATCATTCACGTTGAAAATCCAAACTGGGCCAGTTTTTCAGACACTAATTCTATGGATCCTGTTTTAGATAGAGGCACAGATGCTATTGAAATTGTGCCAGAAAACCCCTCGCAAATTCAGATAGGGGATATTGTCGCTTATAAATCAAAAATTGCCAATGCAGAAATTGTTCACAGGGTTTTAAAAACAGGTTACGATGAAAACGGTTGGTACGCGATTCTTAAGGGAGACAATAATCCCCAACAGGATCCTGAAAAAGTAAGATTTAATCAGATAAAAAAGGTAGTGGTTGCTCTAATTTATTGATTTCATTATTGATTTGATTTTTCATTAAATTTAATTCAATTATTTAATTAATAGACTTTGTTGGGTTTGTTAATTTTGTTAATGAAAATGCATCAATGAATTATAAATTTCGTTACAGATTGTTTGATGGTTCAGGAAACAGGATTTGCAATAATGCTTTTTCTCGCTAATTTCCCTAAATTCAAGGAACCTGGTCGGCTTTCTCTTTAACGCCAGAAAATCTGAAATTGCTGAATTAAGAACTTTATTTGCAATTATATGGAATTTATCATCTTTAGTTATTCTAATTACTGGGGAAAGCGTTTGCTGCCGGTAATACACCAAGTCTTCATCCTTGCTCTCGGCATAATGTTTGCCAAAGAATGCCAATCGGTTAATCACAAGATAATAATCGTTAACTCTAAATTCAAGTTTTTGTTCAAGCAATTTAGCAATAAAGTCCGCATAGAAATATGTTTGGAGCAAATACTTGTGTTCAAAATAAGGATGAGCCGACTTTGTTTTTGTATCCAAAACAATTATGTCTAAATTGTGAGGTTCTTGCTTATCCCTTAAGAAAAGGGTGGCATCTGGATGAAAACCTATTTTCACAATTTGTTCACCTAAATTATAATCAATCAAGAACGGCAACTCACAATAGTTCGAAGAATCCTCACTTGGCAAACCAATACGATTCAATGTGTTGTAGTGAACTAACTCAGGAAATGGAGCAGATATAAGACTATGAACAACGGTTCCCGTATCTGCTATTCTCGAATGCAACTGTTCTTTAAGAAAACGGTAATTTAAGTTTAAAGAGCAAATTGAATTCAAGGAATCGCACAACCGCTCAAGGTCTTGAGAAATACACTTGTTAATTGGGCAGCCGCCATCAATTTCATCCATCGCAGAATCATCAACAAAGTATTTTTTAAGTATCTTAGGACTTGTTGGAAGAGAAAATAACGATAATCTAAAGTCACTTTTGCTTTCAGGTCGTGCAATAGTTTTATCAGCAACGATTTTATCAAAAAAGTCTGTTATCTGATTCGGCAGTATCAATTCCTTGTTTTGAATTAATGATTTTAAAGAGGACTTGTTGTTTGAAACATTTAATAGACCTGTGTTAACCAGCGAATCATAAATCATGTTGACAATTGTTGGTTCAATTCTCCTTATACCAACCTTGAATCGTGCAAAGAATTCTCTAAGTTCATCTAAAGAAAGCGGACTCTTTGGGACTACCTCTTCAAGAAGGTCCTCGAGATTGGGATGTTTGTTCTTAAACTCTTTTTCAATCAGCAAAAAAGGATATTTCTCAGAAGAGATGTATAAAATGGGATAGGCTTTATCTTCTTTATGTTGTATTATGGAGGGCTTTTTCAAGTTGCGTTTTGAAACTTCATCCAGGGAGCTAATAAAACCAATAAGTTTTCGGATTGCAGAGTTTTCACAGATGCCTTCCCGTGGCAATTTCTTAACATTTCCAAATATGCCTTTGTCGCCGCCGACATAAAAGAAGGATATCTGATTATCAAAAGCAGTTAGGAACTCTTTTCGTGCAAGTTCTAAAACTTTAGAAGCATATCCCGTTTTTTTCATATATGAAGGAATTCCAAACAAGTCAAATTCATTAACTTTTGAAGAGAGATAATCAAATGTCCGTTCAATAATGTTGGCTGTTCTGAAAGCGAGCACCCTTTGGGCAAGGTTGGACACTTTTTTGGCATAATTAATCATCTCAATGGTGTTCTCAAAACCCAATTGTTCTATCAATTGCGAGTACCTAAGAGGATCGTACTTTAAGTTTTTTTTAAGCTGATTTACATCAAAAAGCTCAAGAGAAAAAACTGAATAAGTTGGACCATAATTTTTATAAGCAAACTTTTTTAAATTCTTGAATTGCGTTTCAATCAAGGAAATAAAATCTGATGGGGGACGAAAGTCATCGGAAAAGTTCATGTTCAGAATTTCGAGGGAGCTTGCAATATCTTCTAATCGCAAGTCATCATGATTTCTAAAGAACTGCAAATAAAGATTCGGCTGAAGATAAAGCAAAGAAACATTTTGCAATGGCATTAAGAAATCAGGATTCTTTTGCAAAAAGGAATCAACATCCAAAAGCAATTTCGTGGTAAAGTAATTTCTATAAGAATACGGGTCAATTCCAACTTTTTTGTTAGAATTTTCTGACACGGGCGTATAACCACCGATTAAAATGGGCAGAGTTCCTTCAAAAAATTGTTCCGGATCAAAGATATTAAGGAATTGATTGAGAAAAGCGTGTCTTGCAAAATAATTAAGAAATCTTGAATTGTATCTGTTATTCGTAATGTTAAAAAAAGCTTCCCTAATAATGTCCTTGTAGATGAAGACATCCCCAGAATTAATCCTCCCCTGCAACGGAAATAGATTATTGAAAACCTGATTTACAATCTCATCGAGGGATTTATTATATTTGGCGTAAAGATATGCACTCGAAACCTTCTTGCCCCCGACTTTATTAAGAAAATCTTTATTGATTTCAGCAAGTTCATCCGAGATGTGAGAGAAGAATGGCAGATTAATCTCAAGCAATGCAAAGAACTTTGAAATAATCTTGTTTGTTGCAATCTCTGCCATAACCGATAAAAGACAAAAAACTTATATATTAACCTTGTGTTTTGTTCACTACGGAGTAAGAAATTTGCCGAAAATGACAAAACTCGTATTAACCTACATCAAACCAAAGAAAGACCTTAAAAGCTTACTTAAGTCGGAATGCAAAGCGTGTTTTTGGGTTTTAGATGAAAAGGAACAAAAATTGAAAGAACCTTTTTTTATAGATATTCCTATTAAACAGGTAATTTGTTCAAAGCCGACTTTTAATGATGAGGATCTTTTTTTATTCAAAGACAGATTCGTTAATGATTTGAAAGCGCCTTGGTGGCACAGATATGAAGAAATCAAGTATGAAAAAAATCAATTAAGGAAATCAAAAATCAGGAGGAATTATAAAAGTTTTGCGCAAAAGATTTCAATGTTAAATAAAAGAATGCAGTATATTAAAAATTTTATTGATGAATTGATTTCTAAAAGTGAATTTCATACGGTTAAAACTATTTATAATGGCAAAGAAGCGTATGTTCTGCAATTGCATCTTCCAAACATATTAACAGATTATTTTAAGCCTTTCTCTTACAAGGCCTTTTCTGGAGAATATGTAACCTTTAAAAGAAACATCGAATTTAATCTTAATTATCCCTTTACATTGTTTTCATCAGACAACGAAATTTCTACAAATGAAACAAACAAAAAAAATCTTACAGAAAGTTTGGAAGAAGTAATCGAAAAAGAATATCCCCTAAAATTGCGACAGTTAAACACGGAAATTCTCGAAAAACAAAAAGGTTTGGGTTTTGATTTTGAGACAAAGAATTGGAATAAAATTTACATACTTAATAATCTAATGCATTTGGATAAGAATAAATTATTGGAAATTGCTGAAAAGTTGAATTGCAATCTCAGCGAATTAAAATGGAAAAACAAGGGCTGGATTATAAGAGAAATTCAGCATAGAATCAATCAAAATAAGAATGAAAGCATTACTATTGCGTCGTTGTGTAATATTAAAGAGGATTACAATTATTTAATCACTTCATTCAATGTTAAAGAAAAAGAGATTTATGTAAAAGACCCTATTTCAAATAAAGAGGTTAAGTTTAACATCGTGACTGTTAAGAATCAAGACAAATTAATCTCGAAACTCAACGAATTGGTTAATACATTCCAACCTTTATTTGTTTTTGGTCATAATCATCTTGCATTTGATTTGAACATTGGCAAAGTCCTGCCTAATGAGAGCATTAAGATAGGCGTTAAATATGCTGAACCTGAGAAGATTTTTTCCGTTGCAGATTTCAGACAGCTTGTAATTAACCCCGGCAGAGTTGGAATCGATATGATGCTTTATTCCCAGCAATGTATGAAAAACAAAGATAACACGCTGGATAGCGTTTTTGAATCTTTGTTCGGATTAAATAATCGTTCCAAAAAAACACTATCTCACGCAGATTTAATAATGGAAACACGAAAAGCTGAAAGAGGTGATAAGGAAGCTGCGTTAAGGATTCTAAGGTATGCTGCCATGGACGGAATAAAATCGTACTGGAACGGAGAAAAAGTCAAGAAAGAACATATAATCTTATCAAAAGTTTTTAGCACCTTGCCTGAAAGAGTTGATGCTACATCCTGGAAAACATTAAGTAATGAATATCATTCAAAGAGAATTTATGCAATTAATCATCACTTTCCACAAGAGCTTGATAACCTGGTAATTTGGCTGTCGTCAAGTGCTGAAAAACTGCTCAACGCAAAACAATTAAAGTTCTCGGATTTTGACCTTTCTAATTTTGAACATGCTGTTATTCAAAATTACCTGGAAATTAAACAAAACACGCGAATAAAAACCAAAAAAGGACTTTTTGACGGAACTATCGCAAAACTCATCCCATCAATAAACTCATTTTATAACCTTTTAATGAAAGACAGAAACCTAAGCGAGCTCGTTAGTGAGTTTGAAGAGTCTTCAGGACAAAAGAAGTTGCGGTTATCCTACGCTTTAGAAAATATCCTAAGACTGCCAGCGTACCTGTTATTATCAGAAAATTCAAAAGCATTCAACGAATTTTTTCCTGAATGCAACTTGACAGAAAAAGAATTTCATAAATTTAAACTTCAGTATTACGAGAATTTGAAAAAAAGTGCAGAATTGTTTAAAAACACGAGATTAATCAATTACAAAAAAGACATTTTGCTTTTAAACAACAATGACTCAACCAAAGAATTGATAGAACAATTTTCTTCCCAATCGATACTTGTTAACCTGGGAGAAGCGTATAGCTTATCGGGAACAAAAGGAACTTTCATAGGCAAAACGAACGATTGGGAGTTTTTGTTGGGATTTTCGAGCCCAAGAGCTAGAAAAGGAGAGAAGTTTCCTATTGAAGCGAGTTTCTACGAATCTTTTATTAGGGAATTGATTTGTAACCGCAACAAAGAAAATGCATTTTTAACATTCTTGGAACATTTAGATTACATAGTATCATCGGAATTTCTTTCAAAAATTTCAGAGATATGCAGGAATAGAAACAGAAGCAGGGATGAACCTCTAATCATCGACGAGGAAATTAAAAGGGGAAACCTGAAAGAGTCTGAAATTGATTCAAGTCTGATAATTGAAATCGAAGCTAAACGAAATTTCTACGACTATTCAAGCTATTTCAATTCACCAAGAAAAACTGCCCAAGGCTTAATCAATGGGAAGAAAGGAGATATCATAAGATACACTTATCCTAAGGAAATATTCTTAGAAAAGATGCTTGGCAGAAAGAAAAACAAAAAGTCAAGCATTTCTTACAATTATTCCGAAGGAAAAATGAGCAGGTTGATTTATTGGGGATTTTTAGAAAAAAAATCTGACAAATTAAGATTGTTTAACCAGCTTGTAAATGGAAGTCTAAATAATGATTATATTATTAAATTGATAATTGAATAGATTAAACAACATACAATAATTAACATACAATGATTTGAAAGATTGAATAGGACAAGAAGGCAAACATAAAAGTCATTAAAAATCATGTAAGAAATATAAAATAGAATACGCTCGTTAAACAGTATAAAGCAACAACAGTCTTTAACTCTAAACTTTAACAAGGTTTTTAAATAATAAGAAATTTTATCAAACCACAATAAAAAGGATAACAAAAAAGAATGAAAAAATGGAAAAGAGAACCAAAACCTCAAAAAGCGCAAGCAAATCAATCAAAAAAAGTGCAGGAAAAACTAACAAAACTAACAAAAAAATCAAAAAAGATTTGTTTGATTTCAAAACAACTGAACAAATCCAAATTCCCAAGAAGACTATAAATCAAGTTATAGGACAAGATAAGGCAGTGGAGATTATAAAAAAGGCGGCAAAGCAAAGGAGACATGTTCTTTTAATTGGCGAGCCGGGCACAGGCAAAAGTATGCTTGGAATGGCTTTAGCGGAATTGTTGCCAAAAGAGAACTTGGTTGATATTCTTGCATATCCCAATCCTTATGATGAAAACAAACCCATAATTAAGACAGTAAAAGCCGGCAAAGGTCGGGAGCTTATACAAAAGATGAAGTTGCAAATTCTAACCCTCTCCAAAAAATCCAACTGGTTCGTGATAATCCTTCTCATATTCTCCATAATTGCGCCATGGTGGGTTAGAAGTCAGTATGGAGATATCATGGGAGCCGCTTCAATGATAGGTTCATGGTTTTTCTTAGCTATGCTGCTAGTTCTGTTTAACACTAAAACTAAAAGCACAACAAATTACACCACCCCAAAGGTTATTGTTGATAATTTCGGCAGAGGAACTGCCCCTTTTTATGATGCGACAGGGGCTCATGCAGGAGCTCTGCTTGGCGATGTGTTGCATGATCCCTTTCAAAGTGGAGGATTGGGCACGCCTGCGCATTTAAGAGTTGTTGCGGGAATGATTCATAAAGCGCATATGGGCGTACTCTTCATTGATGAGATTGCTACCCTGAAATCGCATACTCAACAGGAATTATTAACAGCATTACAAGAAGGCAAATTTCCTATAACCGGTCAAAGTGAAAGAAGCGCTGGTTCTATAGTTAGAACTGAACCGGTACCTTGTAAATTCATCCTGGTTGCTGCGGGCAATGTTGATACTGTTAAACACATGCATCCAGCATTAAGGTCAAGAATCAGAGGTTACGGATACGAAATTTATATGAATGATTCTATGAAGGACACCCCTGAAAACAGGAAGAAACTACTTCAGTTCATCGCCCAAGAAGTGAAAAAAGATGGAAAAATCCCTCATTTCACTAAAGAGGCTGCATTAGAAATTATAGAAGAGGCAAGGAGAAGAGCCAATCGAAAGGGATATCTTACCTTAATGCTCAGAGACCTTGGTGGCATAATTAGGTCCGCAGGAGATGTTGCTCTTGAAGAAGGAGCCAAGCACGTAACCAGAGAGCATGTCTTTAAAGCCAAGAAGATATCCCAAACGCTTGAGCAACAAATGTCTGAAGAATATATTGTAAGGAAAAAACAATATCAAATAATAACTACAACTGGTTCCATAATCGGAAAAGTAAATGGATTAGCAGTAATAGGACAACCGCCAGTTTTTTCTGGAATTGTATTACCGATTGAAGCTGAAGTAATCAAGAATGACAGCAAAAAGACAAGGTTTATCGCTACTGGAAAATTAGGGGAAATTGCCAAAGAGGCAGTCACTAATGTCTCAGCAATAGTTAAGAAGTTATTTGGGGAGGATTTGAACAGGGGTTATGATATTCATATTCAATTCCTGCAAACTTATGAGGGCGTTGAGGGGGATTCCGCAAGCGTAGCCACTGCAGTTGCAATAATATCTTCATTAAAACAAATACCTCTAAAACAAAACATCGCTATGACTGGCAGTTTATCTGTGAGGGGAGAAGTTCTGCCAGTTGGTGGAGTTTCTGCCAAAGTGAAAGCCGCAATTGATTCGGGCATAAACATGGTACTAGTGCCAAAGGAGAATATTGAAGACATTGTTCTTAAAAAAGAAGAACTTCAAAAAATTGAAATAGTCCCAATTTCCAATATCTTTGATGTATTGAAACATGCCCTTGATTGGAAAGGACATGAGAACATTCTAAAAGAAATTAAACGAAAAATCAAGAGAAAGGATTGATTTTTCAATTTTGATTTTTATAGTTGAATTCTCCCTATTAAGCGCCATAAAAAGCGAAGCTTTTTAAACTTCAAAAACTTTTATTTCATTAAGCCTTAGGGCTTAAAAAACATAAGGTAGATTAAATTGGATACGGAAAGAAACAGATTTGGAAGATTTGCTCCTGTTAAAGAGGGAGACGAGTTAGAAGTTGATATCGAAAGTGTTGGGGACAAAGGAGATGGCCTTGCCAAAGTGGAGGGCTTCGTAATCTTTGTGCCGAATACAAAAGAAGGGGACCATGTTAGGATTAGAATAACAAGGGTCCTTAGAAAGGTTGCCTTTGCAGAAACAATATAAATTCTTAAATGAATATAACTTTAAATTAAACTAATTTCTTTTTATTATTTTTAAATTTTGTAACAAAAAGTCATTCCAACAAAAGATAGATTTTCTATTGCCTTCGTATATTGATTTCTTTAAGGCAATATTAGTTTACAAAACAGAAATATTTATATATAAGTATGTGTAATTAAAGTCTAGTATAGTAATTAATATACGCAGAAAAAGGGCGCCTGACCCGCGCTACAAAAGAAAGGTCACTTTTGAACAGGGAGGCTCTTCCTTGTTCTTGGACCCCCCCTCAAACCCCAAGTTGAAGAGCCTCCCGTTTCCAATCATTCAAAAAGGAGAGGTAAGAAAAATGGACTTCATCGTAAAAAACGCCATAGAGAAATCTAATGAAATGCCCAACATAGAGGTTGGTCAAGCCAATATTAAGGTTATTGGTACTGGTGGGGCTGGAAATAACATGGTTTCTTGGTTACATAAAAAGGGAGTTAAAGGAGCTGAAGTTATTGCTATAAATACTGATCAACAACATTTAAACATTACTGAATCTGATCATAAAATCCTTATTGGAAAAAATCTCACTCGTGGACTTGGTTGTGGAGGTTATCCTAAAAAAGGCATGGAGGCCGCGAGAGAGTCAATTAATGAGCTTAAGAATGTGTTAACGAATACTGATATGGTTTTCATTTGCGCGGGCATGGGCGGCGGTACAGGTACTGGCGCAGCGCCAGTTGTTGCTAAATTAGCTAAAGAGATGGGCATAATTGTAATTGGCGTAGTAACAATGCCTTTCAGTATTGAAAGGGCTAGGATTGATAAAGCTGAGTTTGGCCTGCAACAGTTGAGGCAATACAGTCATACTGTTATCGTGATAGATAACAATAGATTAGTTCAGATTGCTGGAAACCTTCCTATTCAACAAGCCTTTGCTGTTGCAAATGAATTAATTTCAACTATGATAAGAGGAATCGTAGAAACCATTGCTGTTCCATCATTGGTTAACTTAGATTATGCTGATGTCAAAGCAATCATGACAGGGGGCGGAGTGGCTTCAATAGGTGTTGGATTCTCAGATACGAAAAATAAAGTAGAGGAAGCTGTAAGAGGCGCACTCGCAAATCCGTTATTGGACATATCTTATTCAGGTGCAAGCGGAGCCCTTATACACATACACGGCGGTCCAGATTTAACTTTGGAAGAAGTCAACAGAGTTGGCGAATTGGTTACTGCTGAGATGGATCCTGATGCGAATGTTATCTGGGGCGCAAGGGTTACAGATGATATGAGAGGTAAGTTAACAGTAATGACCATAATTACTGGAGTTAACTCGCCATGGATCCTTGGCAAACCTACTGAAGAAGAAAAAAACAGAGAGAAAGAAAGAATCAGCTCGCAATTGGGCATTGATGTAATTTAAATTTTATTTTTCTTTTAGCTTCAAGATTTCTTCTAATTTTTAATTTACGCATAAATGCATATTCTCTTTAGAAAATGTTATGTGGGGGCAGGGATTTGAACCCTGGTACCCGCTACGGGACTGGATTCCTCATAGCGGCAAAGTCATAGCGTAAAGCTCATCACTCAAGCTATCTTGAGTCCAGCGCATTTGACCAGGCTCTGCCACCCCCACCTGCATTTTTTGAAAAAAGCAAGGAGCTTATAAATTTTTCGACAAAACCAAGCTGATGCCTTATAACATATTTACTCTTTTTCGGAATTATTTTCATTTTTCATATAAAAAGGTCAGGGTAATGTTGCAAATAAAAACTAAAATTTTTTAGAAAAAAATAAAAATCCTATTAAACAGAAATTCATTAATGACAGCAAGCATTAAAGTTATTTATTTTGATCTTGATGACACATTAATCCCAACTTCTAAAATCTTTAGATATTGTGTTACCAAAAGTAATCTTGCGGTTGCTAAATGCATTAAGAAACATTATAAATCTTATAAACAAAAAAGCGTAAGAGAGATATTTAACAAGGTAAGCGAAATTAGAAACAAGGTAATCAAAGAAAAAGGTTCGAATTATAAATTCCAAATTGACGAAACGTTAAAAAGAATCGGCATAGGATTTAATCCACAAGTAATCTCTGCAGGTGTGTTGGCATATCATAAAGCCACATTTGAAATATTGAAATTTAGTAAAGAGGTGTATGAATTCTTAAACAAAATATCAAAAAGATTCAGAATAGGGATTTTAAGCAGCGGAATAACATTGAAGCAGTGGGATAAGATAAATCAGTTTCTTGGAGTGACACAGCCTTTCTTTACAAAGAATAATGTGATAATATCAGAACAATTCAAAATTAAAGGAAAAACGAAAAGATTGTTCACGGAAATTATAAAAAGGGAGAATGTTGAGCCAAAGCAGGTATTGTATGTCGGGGACAGATTAGATTATGACATTGTGCCTGCAAAACAGCTGGGCATGAAAACAATTCTCGTAAATAATCCTTCTTCTAAATACTATTTAAAAAAAGATGAATTAAAAAAAATCAGTGTAAAACCTGATCTTATCATAAAAGAGGTTTCTGAGATTAATGAAAAGTTATTAGAAAAAAGAATGATTTAAAAAAGCTTGGCAGAACCTTTTAAGAAAGTCAATGACAATAACGATTGTTGGTTCAGGAATTGCCGGAAGTTATCTTGCTTATAAACTCAGCAAAACAGATGATAAAATAATTTTTTTGGAGGAAGATGAAATAATTGGCATTCCTAAACATTGCACAGGGCTGGTAACCAACGAAATCTTTTCTTATGAAGAGATTCCGCAAGAAATAATCATAAACCACTTTCAGAAAGCCAAAATTCATGTTAAAAATTATTCTATAACAATCAAGGTCGACGATTATCTTCTTGATAGAGTAAAACTTGAACAATTCTTTTATAATCTTTCTAAGGTTAAAAAGATTAAGAGTTTTAAAGTGAGTGAAATAATAAAAAACAAGCAGGGATATATAATTTCCGATGGTTCTAAAAAAATCAAAGCAACCAAAATTGTCGGTGCTGACGGGGTTAAGTCAATAGTGAGAAGAACCGTATTTCCCCAAAATGAAATTCAATTTTATTCAGGAATACAATCGTTGATAAAAGGAAAATTTAATCCGAAAAGGTATGATGTTTATTTGGAAAGGAGATATTCGGATGCTCTTTTTGGTTGGCTTGTTCCTTTAAACGAGAAACTGGCTTTAATAGGGGTAGCAGCATATAAAAAAACGCATCAATACTTTAAACATATTTTAAACGATTTAGAGATAAAAAATGAACAAGTGATTGAAACTTTTGGCGGCGCCATTCCCATATTTAACCCGAGAAACAAGGTTGAAAAAGACAATGCTTATTTAATTGGTGACGCTGCAGGTCAAGTAAAAGCCACTACCGGAGGCGGAGTAGTGCAGATTTTCAAAGCTGCAAACTTATTGGTTAAAGCGATAAACAACAACACAAGTTATGAGAAATTAGCTAAAAAAGAAATAAATCCCGAGTTAAAATTGCACAGAAAACTACACTGCTTCGTCAAATCTCTTAATGATAAAGACTATGAAGACATTCTTAAAAAGTTATCTGATGGAAATCTTTTAGAAAAAATCAGCATTAATCGGGATTCACTCAAACAAGGATTAATCAAAATTGCAAAACTGGCTTTAAAGCGCCCAGCGTTGCTGAAGTATTTTCCGAAACTTCTTTCATGCATGATGATTTAAATCTGTTTCCAAATAAAATCTCCAACATAATGAAGAGTTTTTATAGCTTTTCCAGAATTCAGAGTTTTAATTTTTTCTGAGTCAAACAAAGCTTTTCCAATCGCAATTGCGACTTTATTATTCTCGTCAACTATTTGAATAGTTTCATTCTCCCCAAAATCATCTAAACCCGTAATTCCAGGTCTCATAACATCAGCGCCATTAACAATAAACGGTACGGCACCTTTATCAACAGCTACTTTTTTCAATTCAAGTTTTAAATCCCTTACAGAAAAGAGGGTTGGAATCCAAATATTTTCATTTTTAAAGAAGTATGGTTTCTTATTGACGAACATCAATTTAGTATCGTTAATTTTCTTAACAAAATATGTTGCTTTCTTCAGTAATTTGTGAGAAAAGCAGAGAGGCAATTCGGATAAGAACTCTCGTACCTCCTTGTTTGACAAAATTTTTTGTTTTGGCATTATAATCAATCAAAAGTTGTAAAAGAATGAGCCCGCGGGGATTTGAACCCCGGACCACTCGATTATCAGTCGAGCACTCCACCAGGCTAAGCTACGGGCTCATGATTTTAATAGATTTTAATAACTACTTTTTGTTGATAAGGGCTTATTTATAAAGTTTATGTTATCTAAATGTTTGAACTCGTTGTAGATAAAGTTTAAAAATAAAAAGTATTTAAAAAGGGACAGTAAATAAAAAATGGGAAGTGAAAACTTCGAGGAATTAGTAAAGACGCTTGGTGGAGAAATAATAAATGTAGGGAAACCAGTTAAAAGAGTAGAACAGGCTGTTAAAGCAACAAATTCAAAACCAAGACAAATAATCAAATCATTGCTCTTCATCTCAGATAAAGAACCTCTTTTAGTTATAGTTGATGGTAACTCAAAAGTTGATATTGATAAAGTTTCAAAAAATTTTGGAAAAGTCAGGCTTGCAAAACCCGGAGAAGTTAAGGAGATAACAGGGTTTGATGTTGGGGAAGTTCCTCCAGTTGGAATAAAAGTTAAGACAATTATTGATCCAAAAGTTCTTGAAAACGAATTTGTGATTGGTGGTGGAGGAGAAATAAATAAGTTATCAAAACTTAAACCAGAAAAGATCGTAGAGCATCAGAATGCAATAGTAATTGATGTTAAGGTTGATTAAGAACAAAATTTAGAAAACCTCGAATTAAAACTAATATTTCGCTGAATATTTAACCTGGTCATCAAGCATATCACGTTCCTGCCATTGTTTTCTCCAATCATTAACATCAAAATAAACAATTTCTCCGGATTCATTCACAGAGATGAATTCTTTTATGCCTGCATTTAAAATCATCTTTTTGCAAATAAAACAAGGGAAGCCATTAATTAAAGACAATGAACCATCCTTGTCATACTTCTCACCGAAGAAATACATCTTTGAATCCAACAAACTTACGCCTGCGCGGGCCGCATTAATTATTGCATTTTGTTCAGCATGTACGCTTCGGCAGATTTCGTAATTGCTGCCAGATGGAATATTGAATTGCCTTCTCAAACAAAATCCCTTATCCAAGGAAGACATCACGCCTCGGGGAGCACCCACATAACCAGTAGAGATTATCTGATCATTCTTAACGATTAAAGCACCATATCTAACATTTAGGCAAGTGCTTCTCTTAGCAACTTCGCGGGCAATATTTAAGTAATATTTGTCCTTAAAAGGTCGCGAGATGACTTTCTCTTTAAATTTATATATCGTCACATAAGAATTATCAAATCTTTCATAAGCATTCTTCATCGAATCAATAAGTGACAGAATTATGTCCACCCGTTCATACAAACTGTCTAAATCCCAATCATTAATTATTTCAAAATCCTTTAATCTATAGGTCTCTAACAGAAGTTGTGCATTGATTGTTGTATTTGATAACTCTCGTTTTTCATTCTCTGCAAATTTCTCAAAACTTACTATTTCAGAATCCCTTGCTCTTTTCCTGGCTCGCATGTACCTTAAATTAATATCTGCGTTAAGGCCTATAAGATAAAATCGATTCTTTGCTTTGAGTTCCCTAACTTCTTCAGGATTGCGCAGGCTTTCTATAACAACATCCTTGTTTGGTTTAAAATAATCCTGCGTGATTTTAATTAAAGCACTCGGTCCAAGTTTGTTGCGAAGTTCGTTAGCTACAACAACAAGGTCATCTCTATCATCTGACAATCCCCGTTTTTTGCATTCCTCGCTCAAAATTTTATTCATAGAAAGATAAAGAAACCCTTTTCCTTCAAGATATTTTGCAACAGTGGATTTTCCCGCGCCATTAAACCCTGTAATCCCAATTATCATGTCAAAAAAATTAAAATGCTGATATTTAAAGTTTTAGATTGTTGGGCTTAAGTAAAAAACATATGAAAATAAGCAAAATAGAAAAGTTTATATATTCTAGTTGCTTTTTTTGTATACTGAGTTGAATAATCAAACGCGTAGAATTCGTTGGAATGTTATCAAATTATTAAAATGAGGCAAAATGTTTAAGAAAGCCGAAGGATTAAGCTTGAATTATGTAATCATTGGGATTATTTCTCTTGTAGTTTTAATAGTCATAATTTTAATATTCAGTTCCGGGATAACTCCTTTTCATAAAACTACCATGAATATATCCAATCAAAAATGTGAAAATATAGGTCATTGGGAAGATTCGCCAGAAAAATGTAATGAAGGTGAAGAAGCTCTGACAAGCGGTTTTTTGGATGCTTTAGAACCTCAAAACATGGGCAAAGTTTGTTGCGTAATGATAAATAATAAATAAATTTTTAAACTTTGAATTCAAAAAATAAAATGAAAATGAAAAAAGGTCAAGGGTTAAGTTTGGGATATGTGGTGGTTGGAATTATTGCTGTAGTAGTATTAGTAGTGATAATTTTAATATTTACGGGCGGCTTAGGTTCCGTAAAAGAAACTCAAGAGGAAGTAATCAAAAACTGTCCGTATGAATGGTTAAGCAAAGAAGACTGTGAAGAGGCGGGAGGTTCTGTTGAAAAAGGGGTCTTTGCAGATGCACTTGAAAATCTTGGCAAAGTGTGCTGCAATCCTAATCCTGAGAACAACAATGATGATGAGGAGGAAGATAATGAGAATCCGGATGAAAATAAAGTGATTATGAGTGACCGAGCATTAGATGGGGGGGGTTAGATCTGAATTGAATTCGAAAAGGAAAGGTGATAATATGAAAAAAGGTCAAGGGTTAAGTTTGGGATATGTGGTAGTTGGAATTATTGCTGTGGTGGTACTAATTGTGATAATTTTAATATTTACAGGAGGAATTCAACCTTTAAATGAGAAAGCAGAAAACATTACAAGCCAAACCTGTGAGGACATGGATGGCAAGTGGAGGGAAAAATGTGGGGAAGGAGAAACGCAAATAATTAG
>CAYLQM010000014.1:16055-22868 GCA_964386095.1 uncultured Methanosarcinales archaeon | reverse complement strand
TTCATTTTGATATCCATCCGTACTTTCATTATCCCATTCAGCAACAACATAGTACTCTTTACCTAACAGGTTAATCTTATACTTGAATTCATCATCAGGTTCTGCATCTTCCTCAAAATCATCCATTGCATCCGCCAAATCATCACTCTCTATATCCATTGTGTATATAAATTCAGTTATGTCCACTGCCGGTTCGTCATCAGTTCCTTCTGTTGCTTCAATCTTAATACTCAAATTTTCTTCAATATCATCGTCATTATATCCAACAAAATGAGACCATTCACTGTCGTCTTCTTCAAAGTCTAGAGTAGCTTCACCAGTCTTTGCTGGGAACTCTCCCTCAGTGTCCTCGAAAGGTACTGCGTTTACAACACTTCCTTCTTTCTCTTCAACAAGCACGGTTCCTTCACCGCCAGCTGCGCTGAAGCTTGCCGCGATGTTAACTGCACCTAATACATCTATAACTTTTGCGTTCTCTCCCAAAACAATCTTTGCGTCTACCTTGCCATCTTTTACGAATGGCGCTGGATAGTCGCCTAGATCAACTGCTGCACCAAAGGTTGCGCCAAGCATAGCTGCGCCCAAAGCGACTGCAGCAATTTTCTTTATGCCATTCATCTTTTTCATTTTTTTACACCTCTAACTAATCAAACGCGCAGAATTCGTTGTTTTTTATGGTATTTTCTTGTATCTATTTACAAAGAAGTATTTAAATGTTTCGGTTTTTTTCATAAAAACCTAATTAAATATCTTTCTCCTCTCCCTTAAAATCTTCAGGGTTCCATCGAAAAACAATATTTCGACCAAATAAGGCATGCACATCTACAACATATTTTGGTAACAGGAATGATTGCCTATCTACAGGTACTTTCTTTTTAATTGCAATATTTTCTTCTCTTACCGGCAAGGAAAAAGGGTATAATTCTAAGAGTGAGGGAGAAGCATAAGTAGTAACTTCCATATCATTTAATTCCGAGAATATCTCATCAAAAACTCCTGCAATCAAACTTGTGTGCATTTCGTTGAACGCCTCAGTAACAAAGACCTGTCTGCATACCTTTTCAAGTTTTATGTCTGATATCTGAGCCACAATAAATGCATAATCCCCATAAACATTAAGCTTAGTAGACAAACTTACTTTGTCAGGGTATGAAGCAAGATTAATAACCTCTGCCAATGAGGGATTATTTTGTTGCTCTTTTTTTCTTTCAAGTCTTGATTTAAGATTCCTAACAAGCGAATCTTCAGATTTGTAAATGTCTTTCGCAAACCTTAATTTAAAACTCTCCAATAAAAAGTCAACTTTATCCCCGATTGAAAGTTGTGGAACATGATTTGTATAGAAAGCAATGTTCGTATATGGGTCTAAGAAAAGGTTGTTGTAATTATGGACATAGAATAAACCAAAAAAAGGATCAAAGATTTCATTCTCAGCAACTTTTATGCCAACATCCATGCCTTTCTGGTACAGCCACGAATAACCCTTATGAAGACAATCCATAAAAGTTTGAAAAGCAGCAGTCTTATGCCCAATATTTGAAAAATCCGCTGCAAACACAGTGTCATCTTCCATCTCAAAAAGAGAGCGATATTTGGGATTCAAGAAATCAAAGAAATCTGTTTCATAGATTATTTTAGATTCCTTTTTATCTTCATTGTTGTTCTTTTTGACCTCGCGATCAACAGGTTCAACATAAAAACCGTAGACTTTGCTCTCCAAAGAATCCAAACTGAATGGAGTCATAAAAATTTCATAATTTTTTTTAAAGTGTTTGTAGGATTGCGAAAATGCCTTTTTAACAAAACATTCTAAATCTTTGATGGAATCTGGTTTTGCCAGAATCAGTTTAGTTTCTTTATCATTCAAATGAACATATGACGCTTCTAATTTCATAAGAAAAAAAACTAAAAAGTTATTATTAAATGTTTCTATTCTGCAGTAGTCAGAGACTCATTAAGGCGCTGAAGCGTTGTTTCATTCAGTTCTCCTGAAAAATCTCTTCTTCATAGAAAAGTTTTTGCTTGAATCTTTGCTTGACCTGTAATTTTTATGTTTTCCTGAGTTCTGTTTTCTTCCGCAATGAGTCCTTGAAAGTCCGAAACTTTTGGAACTTTTGGAATTGCTATTTTTATGTTCAAAAGAATTAATTCTCAACAGAATTGGTTTTAAATAAGGTCTTTCCAAGCGTTCAATTTTAAAACGATACTCATTAAGAATTCTATCAAAGGTTTCATAATCCCTCTGAGACACAAAATTTATTACCTTTCCAGAATTGTCTACTCTCGCGGTTCTGCCAATTCTATGGACATATTGCTTTATATCATTAGGCAGATCATAATTGTATACATGAGTTACATCACTGATATCCAAACCCCTGGCAGCCACATCGGTGCAGACTAGGACAATGTTATTCCGCGAGAAGTTTTCTATTACTCTCTGCCTGGCTTTTTGGGTCAAACCTCCGTGAATGCCGTAAGCTTTAATTCCCTGCTTCTTCAAAGCTGATGAAACCAAATCAACCTGCCTTCGCGAATTGCAAAATACCATCATCCTTAAACCATTTTCTTTTTTAACTGAATATGTTAAAAGTGAAAACTTTAATCTGTACGGAACATCGTAATAAAATTGATTCAATTGATTTTCGTCAACAAAAGATTCTAAAATAATTCTTTTTGTATTCTTTGCAAAATGTTTGGCAAGTACTTCAACCTGTCTATCAATAGTTGCTGAAAACAACAAAAATTGCGCATCTTTTGAAGCGTGCAAAAGAATCTCATTAACATCATCAAAGAAACCCATATCAAGCATTCTGTCCGCTTCATCCAGCACTACGAAATCCAGCTTGCTCAGGTCTAAGGTTCCTCTGCCTATGTGGTCCAAAACTCTGCCGGGAGTCCCCACAACAATGTTCGCTTTTCTTAACGCTCTGAACTGAGGTTCAAAAGAAACTCCGCCGTAAATTGCCACAACATGAAACCTCTTATATTTTGAAAAATTTAACAGATGATTCTTCACTTGCTCTGCCAACTCCCGTGTTGGAGTCAATATCAAAGCTTTTATAGAACCATCGCCTGATACGGTCATCCTTTGAAGAATGCCCGCAGAAAAAGCAAAGGTTTTTCCTGAACCTGTTTTTGAAGAAACTATGACATCATACCCTTCTAAAACATGAGGTATTGCTTCCTTTTGAACCCTCGTGGGCTCTTCAAACTTTAAATCCTGAACCGCTTTAACAAGCTCATCGCATAGCCCTAATTCATAAAACTGTTTCATTTCAAATTTAGAAAAAGAAGTTTAATAGTGGCTTTAACCCTTTTCCCGTCCTCCAATCTTTTTTTCCAAGTCTTCAGCACAAAGCCACAAAGCTTAAGAAGACCTTACATAAGTTGGGAGTTAACTTAATTTAAAAAGTTATGCTTTTTGTTTTTCAAAAGCAGAACAAAAAGTTCAAACAATACAAAAAATAACAAAAACATAGAAAATAATGAAAATTATATAAAAATAGAAAAAATCGTAAAATACATAATTTTGCAATTTATAATAATTTATAATCAAGTATAATCAAGTACATTATAATCAGGTATAATTAATTCAAACAATTTGAGGTGATGCTATGAGTTTAACAAGAAAGGTTCTAAGAACGCATTTGTCTAATAATAATGTGGAACATGAATTAAGGAGAATCATTGATAATCTTGCGGTTAGTGCCAAGTTTATAGCTTTTGAAGTAAGAAAATCAAACAGAAAAACAAGCAATACCACAAACATGTATGGAGAAACGCAGTTAGAATTAGATACCCTCTCTGATTATATAATTCAGGAGAGAATCGGATATGAAACAAGTTTTAAAATCAAAGAATTCGCTTCAGAAGAGAAAGATCACATAATTGAATTTCATACAGATAACGGGTCTTACAGCATAACTGTTGATCCCCTGGATGGCAGTTCTTTGGTTGACGTTGATTTAACCGTTGGAACAATTTTTGGAATTCATTATGGGAATATCCTTAACAACAAACCCGGCAAAGAAAGTTTAGTGGCTGCCATGTACATCTTATACGGTCCTCAAACAACATTAGTTTATTCTGCCGGAAAAGGAACACATGAATTTGTATTAAACGAAGTTGGTTCCTGGGTATTATCTCAGGAGAACATTGAACTAAATGAAAAAGGCAAGATATACTCTCCAGGCGGACTTAGAAAAGACTGGTTTAGAGAACATAAAGAATTTATTGAAAAACTGGAAGAAGAGGGGTATAAATTAAGATACAGCGGTTCTTTCGTCGCAGATGCTAATCAAATTTTGATGAAAAAGGGAGGCATATTCACCTATCCAAAGTTAACCAACAGAGAAGAAGGAAAATTAAGAATGCTCTTTGAACTTCAACCTCTCGCTTTTATCTTTGAAAATGCCGGAGGATGTGCAACTAACGGATTAGAGAACATTCTGGATATCACAATTTCAGAACTCGGACAAAGGAGTCCTGCATATATTGGTAGCAGATACGAAGTTGAGTTAGCAAAGTTATACCTAACAAACAATTAAAAACCAATAATAAATAATAAAGAGAGAAATTAAAAGAGGAATTCGCAATAGCCAGATTGAAAACTTTGCAAATATTGAAATTCTGCTGGGAGTTTTTGGGGTTTGGACAATTTTGAATATATATCCAAAACCAAAAAATTTATAAGTAATAATGAATACCTATTCATAACATAAACTAATATAACAAAAGGAGGTGAAAAAATGCCATTTGGAGATAGAACTGGACCTTTAGGATTGGGACCCATGACTGGTAGAGGTTTGGGAATATGTGGCAGACTTAGAGGATATGGTAGAGGTTATGGTTTCAGAAGAGGTTTTGGCTTTAGAGCTGGATATCCCCAAGTATTAAGTAAAGAAGAAGAGAAGAGACTGCTTGAAGAAGAGCTACGCCTGGTAAATCAAGAAAAAGCAGAAATTGAGCGAAGACTTAACGAGCTAAATAAAGAATAAAATGGTCTCTAAGGAACGGGTCGCAATTTTATCTGTATTTGCCAACATTTTTTTGGCTTTTTTTAAGGTAATTGTAGGACTAATTTCCAATTCTGCAGCGGTCTTGGCTGACGGTATTCATTCCGGAATGGACATTTTGTCCTCATTAATTAGCTTTGTAGGAATAAAGATTGCCAAGAAACCTGAAGATGAAAAACATCCTTATGGCCATTACAAATTTGAAGTGTTAACAGGATTGATTATTACCATACTTTTGTTCATTGCTGGTGCAGTTATTATCTTTGAATCAATTAAAAATCATCTTGCCAAAGAAGTTCTAAAACTTGGAATCTGGACGATTGGCGTAATGGTAATTTCAGTCGTTCTAAATTACATAATGGCTAAGTTAAAGATAAAAGTGGGCAAAAGAGAAAATTCTTTGAGCTTGTTGTCTGACGGGGTTCATTCAATGCTCGATGTTTATTCATCTATAGCTGTTGTTGCAGGATTGTTGCTCGCAAAAGTTTGGCCAATTGCTGATTCGATATTGGGCGTACTCATCGGTGCCTACATAATCAAAGAATCATTTTCTCTTGCAAAAGAAGGTTTAGATTCATTACTGGATTCTTCAGCAGGAAAAGAAGTTGAGAAAAAAATTAAATCAGTCGTTGAAAAAGAAAACATTGAAGTTTCATCTTTAAAAACCCAGAAAAGAGGTTCTGTGATTAGTGCTAACCTTGAGATTAAACTGCCCAAGAATTTAAGTGTGAAAGAAGTAACAGCGATTTCTGAAACACTAAAAAGCAAATTACGCAAAGAAATGGAGAATTTGAAATATATTGTGATTTCTGTGAAAAGCCATGATTTTTCAGACAGTTATTTTGAACCAAAGTTTGGGAGGGGATTCGGTTGGCAGAGAAGAGGTTTTGGGATGAGATCCAGTAATGCCATGCTCAACAACTATTGCGTGTGCCCGAATTGCGGATACAAAGTTGAACATCAAAGAGGCATACCTTGCGCGACTCTTGAATGTCCTCAATGCCATACCAAGCTTGTAAGGGAAGAATTGCAAAACAAAGGCAGCAAACAGCAAAGCAATAGTCAAGTTTAGTCAAGTTAATAACGGATACTAAAAGTAATTTGAAAAACTTTATAAAAAAATAAAATTCTGCAAAATAAAATGCCAAGACCTTACAAACGAAGATTTGTTTCAAGAATCCCTGAGGTGTCTTTCTTTAAACCTGCAGGAGTAAGAATGCGCGACCTTAAAGAGGTTGTTTTAACAGTTGAAGAGTTGGAAGCTCTTAAATTAAAAGATGTTAATGATTTAGAGCAGGTTAACTGCGCAGAACAAATGAACATATCCCAACCAACATTTCACAGAATACTGGATTCTGCCAGAAAAAAAGTTGCCGACGCGATTGTTAATGGAAAAGCGATTAGAATCGAAGGAGGGAACTTTGTGTTAAGCAAAATAGAAGATAACCTCAAAAAATTTAAATAAAAGGATAAAAGTTTAAATATTACTTATATAACCCTTTTGCTCAAAAGGCAAAATGTATGAATATATATGTTTAAAATGTGGGGAAAAAATCTTCAGTTCTGTGGAATTTGCTAAATTGGATAACGTAAGATGCGAAGAATGTGGGGGAATAACCTTCTACAGTTGCAATGAAATATACAAGCATCTTAATGATAATGGCTGGTTGAAAAGATTAAAGAATGAATACAATCAACTTGAAAAGTTAATTCGCGGCGAAAAGAAAAAAGGATTGAAGACAGAATACAATATAAACAACATAAAGAGTCTTTTAGAACCAATTCTAAAAGGTCAAGA